>JAEWHZ010000274.1 GCA_023387585.1 Pseudomonadota bacterium | reverse complement strand
GACGCGGTGATGGAGCTCAACGTGCGCTCGGTGCTCGAGGCGAGCCATGCGGCGATCCCGCATCTGCTGAAGACGCGCGGCTTCATCATCAACACGACCTCGGTGGCGGCGCGCAACGGCGCGGGCGGCGGCGCGGGGCTATACGGCTCGTCCAAGGCCTTCGTGTCCAACCTCACGCGCGGCATGGCCAAGGAACTGGTCGGCAAGGGCGTGCGCATCAACGCCGTGGCGCCGGGGGTCATCGACACCCCGTTCCACGAGCGCTATTCGACCCAGGCCCAGCTCGACGCCATGCTGGCGACCATTCCCGCGGGGCGCCTCGCCACGGCCGAGGAATGCGTCGGTGCCTATCTGTTCCTCGCCTGCGAGTCGCTGTCCGGCTATGTCATCGGCCAGGTCATCGAGGTCAATGGCGGGCAGCTGATGCCGTGAGCCAGAGCGTTTCCAGAAAAAGTGGTTGCCACTTTTTTCGGTTCAGAAACGCGACAAATCAAAGACTTGGAGCTCCCGTTCTGATTCAATCAGAACGGGAGCTCTACACGCATAGCGAGCTGAACAGAACCGGCGCATAGGTCAGCGCCGAGCTTATCAGCGCCGCGATGCCGGCGAACCAGCCGATGTCGAACACGAAGCGCGCCGTACCGGTCGTAACCGGCTGGCGGCGCGCGAAGGCTAAGAGGCCGGCATGGGCGAGAAGCGTCAGCGCGAAACCAGCGATCAGCAGGCCGCGATGCAGTGGTTCGGGCCAGGCATAGGCGCAGCCGACGCCCTGCAATCCGTAGAGCCCGACAAAGGCCGCCGACCACAGCACGAAGCCGGCGACGAGCCAGAGCAGGCCGGCCGACTTCACGATGCACCGCCAAGCGCCAGCAGGCCGGCGGTTAGCGCGGCCGCCGGCAGGGCGGTCAGTGCGGCATAGAGCTGCCAGATGAGGCCGAGCTCCAGATCGGTGGAGCGCCGGCGCGAGACGTAGCCGAGCCGGTTGCGCACCAGCCCGTGCAGGCTGATCAGCGCGGCGATGCCCTGATGCACGATGACATAGATCAGCAGCGCCACGGCACCGGCTTGCCGGGCATGGCCCGTCCAGTCGGGGATCGCCGCCAGCGCCAGTGCGAAACCGGTGAGCGCGGCCAGAGCAAGAATGGCGGCGACGGCCTGATACGGCTCGGCCGGACGTTCCGCCGCGATGCGATTGCGGGCGCGCCAGGCCATGCCGGCGCCTGAAAAGGCCAGAATGCATCCGGCGCCGAGCGCGGGCCATGGGATGTGGAGCGGGACCATGCCGGGCCAGTCGCGCACGACGATCAGATAGAGCACGCCGAACAGCAGCGAGGCGTAGAGCGTTGCGTCGGAGGCGACGGCGAAGCGGTTGCCGAGCTCGACGATATTGCCGCGCACCTCCTCGCCGAAGGGCAGGTCGACATCGTTGCCGGCCGGCATGGGCCCCAGATCCCGCCGCCGCCCGAGTGCGGCCGACCAGAAGCAGAAGATGCCGATGACCAGCGCCGCCGCGATTGCCGCCGCCAGATAGAGCTTGAACAACAGCGACAGGAACACGGCGGCGGTGGCGATGCCGGTGATCAGCGGCAGAAATGTGCGCCGGGGCAGCACGATGATGTGCTCGGCTCTGCCGCTCGCCATGTCGACGCCCATGGTCTCCTGCTGGTTGTCGCGCGCGAAACCGAGCCAGCCGCGCCCGCCGGCGGCCACGGGGCCGATCTCGCGAGGGCTCAATCTGTCGGCACGGGTGTCGATGGTGGGGATGGCGGCGAAATTGTAACTCGACGGCGGGGTTGGGGTGGCCCATTCCAGCGTTGCCGCGTTCCAGGGGTCGCGGCGCTGGCGCCGGCCGAAGCGGATTTGCAGCATAAGGTCGGCGAATACCAGCGCGAAGCCCATGGTGAGGATGAAGCCGCCGACCGAGGAGATGAGGTTCAACCAGTCCCAGCCGAAACTGCTCGGATAGGTCGAGATGCGGCGCGGCATGCCCATCAGCCCGGTCAGGTGCATCAGGAAGAAGGTGAGGTTGAAGCCGATGAAGATCAGCCAGAAGGCCGGGATGGACAGCCGGTGCAGGCTGAGCCGGCCAGTGATATGCGGCAGCCAATAATAGAGCCCGGCCAGCATGGGAAAGACGAAGCCGCCAACGAGCACGTAATGCAGATGCGCCACGATGAAATGGCTGTCATGCGCCTGGGTGTTGAACGGCACCATGGCGATCATGACCCCGGTCAGCCCGCCGATGACGAAGACGAACAGGAAGCCGAAGACATAGAGCATCGGCACCGAATGGCGCGGTTTTCCATGGGCGAGCGTCGCGATCCAGGCGAAGATCTGTACCGCCGTGGGGATCGCGACGAGCGCGCTGGCGGCCGAGAAGAAGGCCAGCGCCAGATGCGGTATGCCCACCGTGAACATGTGGTGCACCCACAGACCGAAGCTGAGAAAGCCGAGCGCGATGATGGCGACGATGATCGCGCGATAGCCGATGATCGGCCTTCCGGCGAAGGTCGGGATCATCATCGACAGCGCGCCTGCGGCGGGCAGGAAGATGATGTAGACCTCGGGATGCCCGAACAGCCAGAACAGATGCTGCCACAGCAGCGGGTCGCCGCCGCGCTCTGGGTCGAAAAAGGGCAGGCCGAAGGCGCGCTCCATCTCGAGCAAGATCGAGCCGAGGATCAGCGGCGGAAAGCCGAACACCATCATCAGCGCCGTGACCAGCATGTACCAGGCGAAGAGCGGCATGCGGTCGAGCGACATGCCTGGCGCGCGCATCTTGAGGATCGATACGGTGATCTCGACCGCGGCGGTCAGCGCTGAGATTTCAACGAAGGTGATGCCGAGCAACCAGACATCGGCGTTGATGCCGGGGGTGTAAACGTTCGAGGCCAGCGGGGTGTACATGAACCAGCCGGTGTCGGGGGCGACGCCGGCGAGCATGGCGACGAGAATGATGGCGCCGCCGAACACATAGCACCAGAAGCCGTAGGCAGTGAGGCGCGGGAAGGCCAGGTCGCGTGCGCCCAGCATCTTGGGCAGCATGTACATGGCGAAGCCTTCCAGCATCGGGATGGCGAACAGGAACATCATCACCGTGCCGTGCATGGTGAAGATCTGGTTGTAGAGCTCCGGCCCGACGAAGGCGGAATTAGGGGTGGCGAGCTGGGCGCGGATCAGCATGGACAGCACGCCGCCCACGGCGAAGAAGAACAGCGCCACCACCATGAAGCGCTTGCCGAGCACGGTGTGGTTCACCGAGGACAGGCGCCCCAGCCCCGGCGGTGTGCCCCAGATGGCCTCGAGCGCCTTGTGCAGCCCCACGGGCGTCGTGGGCCGTTCGATGCTCATTCGAGGCCCTCCAGGGCGTTCTCATAGTCCTCTGGGGCGTGGGCGATGACGCGGAAATGCATGCCGTCATGGCCGGTGCCGCAATATTCGGCGCAGGTGCCCCAATAGGTGCCGGGCTCGTCGGCCTGCAATCGCAGCGCGTTGGCGTGCCCGGGAATGGCGTCGAGCTTGCCGCCCAGCCGGGGCACCCAGAAGGAATGGATGACGTCGGCCGCGCTCAGCTCCACGTCGAAGGGCTGGCCGGCCGGAACGTGCAACACGTTGGTGGTGACCAGATTTGTGTCGGGATAACCGAAGCTCCAGATCCATTGTCGGCCTTCGGCGCGGAACAGGGGCACGTCGGCATCGGGTCGGGCGAGGCCCTGCTCGCCGAGCACCAGAGCGGTGCCCGTCAGCCCGATCAGCACCGGCAGCGGCAGGGCCAGTCCGCCGGCTAAAGTGATGGTACGACCAGAAAAACGCGACAGTACGCCGGGGCGGTAGAAGGCGATCATGAACACCAGAATGGTGAAGATGAACAACGCCAGGGCGCCGATGAACATCACCCACCACAGCGTCGCCAGCGCCTCGGCGCGGGGGCCAGCCGGGTCGAGCGCCGAAAGCGGCGTCCGGCAACCCGCGAGCGCCAGCGGCGTTGCTGCGGCAACGCCAAGGCGAAGGGGTGACAGATGACGGACAAGGCCAGCGAGCGCTTCGACGACGAGGAGATGCGCGAGGAGGAGGCGGCGCCCGAGGTTCGGGCGGATCACCCCAATCCGCATATCCGCGACATCGCCGAGAAGGACATCGGCTCTGCCATCGCCGTCGCCGGCCATCCGCTGCATGCGATGATGGTGCATTTCCCCATCGCGCTGGTCATCTCGACGCTCGGCGTCGACATCTTCTACTGGTGGACCGGCGATGTGTTCTGGCGCGAGGTCGGGCTGTGGTCGGCCGGCTTCGGCTTCGGCTTCGGCATATTGGCGGCAATCGTCGGCACGGTCGAATTGCTGGCTGTGCCGGGCATCCGCGTGCGCGTCGCCAGCTGGAACCACGCCACGGCCGCCATGGTGCTGCTGGCGATCGCCGGCATGAACTGGGGCCTGCGCCTCTATTTCCCCGAACAGGTGCTGCCGCACGGGCTGTTCCTGTCGGTCCTCGCTTCGGCTGCAACGGGTTTCGCGGGCTGGCATGGGGGAAAGCTGGTGTTCGATCATGGCGTGGGGCTCATCATCTCCACCAAGCAATGAAGTCGTCGACGATGCCGGGCAGGGCGCCGGGAGCGAAGAACGCCGTCATTTCGGCGGGCTGCGGCAGGTTCGGCTTGCCGAGGACCAGCACGAGGATCGCGCTCACCACCAGCGCCGTGCCGGACACCGCCACGACGCCGCGCCACGCGGGATAGCTCTTGTCGGGCTCGAACAGGTTCAGGATGACGAGTCCGGAAAAGATGTGCACGCCCGTCATCATGGCGACGAAGGCCAGCTTGGCGGAGAACCAGGCTTCGAATGTCTGCTGGATGAAGATCAGCGCCGTGCCCGAGCCGATGGCGATGAAGGCGGCGGGGGAGATGATGCCGACATAGAACACGCGCGTGAAGGCGTGGAGGCGGAACAGCCTGTCGCCCTCGAGTCCGCCGCGCTGCATGTAGAGCACGGGCAGCGCCACCAGGCCGCCGGCCCAGACGGCGATGGCGGCGACATGGATGAACTTCATGATGACGACCAGCATCAGGCGCTGGCCTCGCCAGAAGGCCGCAGCGCCCGGGCCAGCCGCACCAGTGCCAGCCCCAGATAGGGCAGGCTGGCGGGTACCCACATCAAGAGCCCGCCGAGCTGCTGGTCGGCCAGGGGCGTCAGCCCGAAGATCTCGGTCGTCGCGAGATGGCCGGCATAGATCGGGTTCTGCGCGAACACCAGGATGGCGGCGAGAAAGCCCATCTGCATCGCCGTCGCCAGCAGCAGGCCGATAGAAATGGGCAGGCGCGCGGAGAGCGCGGCGCCCCACAGCGCCACCGCGCTGGCGAGCAGCGTCGCCTGCATCAGCCAATAGGCGGGCACCGAAACCAGCGCCTCGCCATAGGTCAGCGGATGGTGCCAGAACCAGAAGGCGACGGTGTGCACGATCAGCGCCGGCATGGCGAAGCGCGCCAGAACCATCCGCGCCGACATTGGCAGCGCCAGCGTCAGCAGCGGCGCGACAAGGGCGGTGAGCGCCACATGGTGGCCGATGCGGGCGCTCGCCAGCGCCACGCCGAGCGCGCAGAGCGGGGAAAGGAACAGGATGGCGAGCCCGCCAAGGCCGGCGCCGAACGCCGCTTGCCGGTTGCGGCCCGCATGGCGCAGCGCCAGAGTGCCGAGGAGCCCGGCGGCGAGCAGCACGGCGATGAGCACGGGGTCGAGATTCCAGCGCTGCCACAGCGTCGCCGGATCGGGCGGAGGCCCGCAATAGCCGAAATCGGCGCCGTTCATGACACCGCCACCGCGCGACGCTTTTCGCCGTGTCCGTGCATTCGACCTCGCATGGGATTGCCCTCGAAGCCGACAACGGGGCGGCGGCGGGATCGGTTCCGCTGCCCCGCTTAGTCGAGAGGCTTGTGCAGCGCCGCCTTGCGCAGTGCCGCAAGATCGGCCGAGCCGGTGCAGAAGCAGGCGATGCGCAATTCGGCGATCACCTGCTCGAAATGGGCGATGATGGCCTCGCTGCCCGCGATCGCCGCGCCGAGGACTCCCGCCGCCTGGCCGACCATGTCGGCCCCGAGCCTGATAGCCTTGGCCGCCTCGATGCCGCTGCGAATGCCGCCCGAGCCGATGATCACCGCTTCGGGGCAGGCGCGCCGCGCCCCGGCGATGGCTTGTGCCGTGGGAATGCCCCAGCCGGCGAAGGCGCGCGCGATCGCCGCCTGCCGCGGATCGGTCGCGCGTCCGGCCTCGACCGCCGCCCAGCTGGTGCCGCCGGCGCCGGCCACGTCGATGATGCTCACGCCGGCCTCGGTCAGACGGCGGGCGATGTCGCCGGAAATGCCATTGCCGACCTCCTTGGCGACCAGCGGCACGCCGAGCGTTGTCGCGAGCATCGCGATCTTGTCGAGCAGGCCGCGCCAGTCGCGGTCGCCCTCGGGCTGTACGGCTTCCTGCAAGGGGTTGAGATGGACGATCAGCGCATCGGCGCCGATCATGTCGACGGCGCGCCGCGCCTCGTCGCGTCCGAAGCCGGTATTGAGCTGGGCGGCGCCGATATTGGCGAGGATGGGGACGTCCGGCGCGCGCCGGCGCAATTCGCCGTCCAGTCCGCCGGCACCGCCGGATTCGATGGCGACGCGCTGGCTGCCGACCGCCAGCGCGATGCCCAGATGCTGGCAGGCTTCGGCCAGCGCGGCGTTGATCGCCGCGGCGCGCTGCGGCCCGCCCGTCATCGAACTGACGAGTAGGGGCGCCATGATCCGGCGGCCGAGAAAGTCCGTTGCCAGCTCGATCGCGTCGAGATGCAGTTCGGGCAGCGCGCAATGCACGAAATCGACGGCGTCGAACCCGGTGCCCCTGATCCCTTCATGGCCCTTGCCGCTCAGGACGATGTCGAGATGCTGGTTCTTGCGGTCGGTCAGCGTCATGGCGGTTCCTTCGATTCCCTGGCGATTTCGCGCCCTCCCCGGGCAAAGGTTCTAGTGGAAATCGGCGAACCAATCATGCCAAACTGCATCGCGGCCCCGCGCACGAGGAGCTACGAGGACGCCCATGCTGGCTGAAACCGCCGTCGATGACCTGCGTCAGGCCTTCGAAGACCGGCTGGCCGAGCAAATCGCGATGCCCAAAAGCGTGCCGCTCAATCTGCAGGGCGCCATCCGCCACGCTCTGATCGCACCGAGCAAGCGGCTGCGGCCCCTCGCGGTCTATCTGGTCTGCGACCCTGCCGGCGCGATGCGCCGCGCCGCGCTCGACGCCGGCTGCGCCGTCGAGATGGTGCACACCGCCTCGCTGATCCTCGACGACCTGCCCTGCATGGACAATGCGCTGACCCGCCGTCAGCGTCCGACGACGCATATCGCCTATGGCGAATCGACGGCCATCCTGACCGCGATCGCGCTGCTCAACCGCGCCTTCGGCATCATCGCCGATATCGACGTCGTCTCCGAGGACCGGCGCAACGAATTGGCGCGCATCCTGTCGCGCGCGGTGGGCTGGGAAGGGCTGGTGACCGGCCAGGAGATCGACATGAACGAGCGCGCCCGCCTGTCCGGCCCGCGCGAGGTCGAGGAACTCAACCGGCTCAAGACCGGCGTGCTGTTCGTCGCCGCCGCCGAGATGGGCGCGGCCTTGCGCGGGCTCGAGGGAGAGCGCCGCGACGCCATAAGGCGCTTCGCGACCCATCTGGGCATCGCTTTCCAGACGGCAGACGATCTGATCGACGCCCGCGCCACCAGCGACGAGGCCGGCAAGGATACGGGCAAGGACGGCGGCAAGCCGACCTTGGTGACGCTGCTCGGCGCCGAGCAGGCACGGTTGAGCTGCAGGGAGCATCTGGCCTCGGCCGATGCGGCGCTCGCCGATAGCGGCATCGATCCGCGCGCGCTGCGCGGGCTGATGGCCAGCTTTTTCGCGGGGGCGGCGTCATAGCGGACGAGCGCGCGGCGGGGATGGTGCTGGCCGTTGAAGGTCTGGTCGTCAATTATCGCGACCGCCCGGTGCTGCGCGGGCTCGACCTGGCGCTGGCGCGGGGCTCGATATACGGCCTGCTCGGGCCGAACGGGGCCGGCAAGACCACACTGATCCGCGCCATCTGCGGGCGCATCGTTGCGCGTCAGGGCTCGATCCTGATCGAGGGCCGGCCGAACGGCGAGCGGCGCATGCTGCGGCGCGTCGGCCTGGTGCCGCAGGAAATCGGGCTTTATCCGCATCTCACCATAGGCGAGAACCTGATCGCCTTCGGGCGCCTGTCGGGTCTCAATCGGCAAGCGGCGCGCGAGGCGGTCGACTGGGCGGCCGAGGCGACGCGGGTCTCGACCCGGCTTCACGAGCGGGTCGACCTGCTGTCCGGCGGCTGGAAGCGCCGCGTCAACATCGCCGCCGCCATACTGCACCGGCCGGCGCTGCTGATCCTCGACGAGCCGACCGTCGGCGTCGACGTCGAGGCGCGCAACGAATTGCACGAAGTGATCCTCGCGCTCAGCCAAAGCGGCATGAGCGTGCTGCTGACCACGCATGATCTCGACCAGGCCGAGACGCTGTGCTCGTGCGTCGGCTTCCTGCGCCATGGCGTCATCGACCCGCAGGGCGACCCGCGCGCGCTGATCGCCGCCGTCTTCGGCACCCGCAAGGAGATCGTGCTCGAACTGCGCCGCGCGCTCGACGACACGCAGCGCCGCGCATTGAGCGAAGCCGGTTTCGCCGGCTCCAACGCCGATATGAGCTGGACCATCATCGGCGATGTCGACGAGCACACCGCCAGCGGCCTCGCCCAGCGTTTCGGGGGGGTGGGGGTGCTGGTGCGCGAGGTGCGCTATCGCGAACCGGGGCTCGACAGCCTGTTCGTCCATCTGGCGCATGAGGAACGCCGATGATCCTCGCCATGCTCAAGGTGATGGTGCTCAGCCTGTGGCGCGACCGGGGGGCGCTGGCCATGGCCTTCGTGCTGCCGCCCACCATCTTCGTC
>JAEWHZ010000247.1 GCA_023387585.1 Pseudomonadota bacterium | reverse complement strand
GGGGCACCTTGCGCTAGAGTGTGCCCTGTGGCCAACTCCGTCACGCGGATATTTCACGAACAGCGGGAGCATCATCCATGGCACGCAAGGCAACGGCGGCCAAGGCCCAGCCGCAATCCAACACGCCCGAACTGACCAAGGACCAGGAGCTCGAAGCCTTCCGCGAGATGCTGCTCATCCGCCGCTTCGAGGAAAAGGCCGGCCAGCTCTACGGCATGGGCCTGATCGGGGGCTTCTGTCACCTCTATATCGGCCAGGAAGCCGTGGTCACCGGCGTCACCATGGCCAGCCGCAAGGGCGAGGACGCCCAGATCACCGGCTATCGCGACCACGGCCACATGCTGGTCATGGGGCTCGACCCCAAGGGCGTGATGGCCGAGCTGACCGGAAGGCAGGGCGGGCTATCCAAGGGCAAGGGCGGCTCGATGCACATGTTCTCCAACGAACACCGCTTCTATGGCGGCAACGGCATCGTCGCGGCCCAGGTGCCGCTCGGCACCGGGCTGGCCTTCGCGGCCAAATATCGCGGGGAGGACACGGTTTCGCTGACCTATTTCGGCGATGGCGCGGCCAATCAGGGCCAGGTCTATGAAAGCTTCAACATGGCGAAGCTGTGGAACCTGCCGGTGGTCTACATCATCGAGAACAACAAATACGCCATGGGCACCTCGATCGAGCGTTCCTCGGCGACCACGGATTTTTCGAGGCGCGGCCTGAGCTTCGACATTCCCGGCGAGCAGGTCGACGGCATGGACGTGCGCATGACCTATGATGCCGCGCGCCGCGCCATCGAGCATGCGCGCTCGGGCAAGGGGCCCTATATCCTCGAAATGCTCACCTATCGCTATCGCGGCCACTCCATGTCCGACCCGGCCAAGTACCGCACCAAGGAAGAGGTGACGCAGTATCGCCAGGAGCGCGACCCGATCGAGCAGGTCAAGGCGCGCATCCTCGCCGCCGGCTATGCCGACGAGGACGCCATCAAGGCCATCGAAACCGAGGTGCGCGCCATCGTCACCGAGGCTGCCGACTTCGCCACCAACGATCCCGAGCCCGATGCGTCGGAGCTGTGGACCGATATCGTCGTCGCCGCGTGAGCGTTATGCATGGTGCTGCTCTGGCTCGGCGCAATCGCTTTTATGGTCGGCCTGGCAGGGTGGGCGGTTGCGGCCGGGGCGGCGATCGGGGTCTTCCTCATGGCGCCGCCGGGCAATCGCTGGGCGATCTACCATCGGCTCGGCCTGTGGCGACACCAGGAGATCGCCGAATTGCTGGGCGAGCCGGCGCGCAAATGGCTGAGCTATATGCGGCGCGGCGCGCTGGTCTTCTTCGCCGGCACCTGTGTCGGTGTTCCCCTGATGCTGCTGTCGAACGCGCATCTGGCCTGAATTCGTTCTGGAGGCAGTGAATGCCCAATATCCTCATGCCCGCACTGTCCCCGACCATGGAGGAAGGGACCTTGACCAAATGGCTGGTCAAGGAGGGCGACACCGTCAATCCCGGCGACGTGCTGGCCGAGATCGAGACCGACAAGGCCACCATGGAAGTGGAATCGGTCGATAGCGGCACCGTCAGCAAGATCCTGGTGGCCGAGGGCACCGAGGGGGTAAAGGTCAACACCCCGATCGCGCTGGTGCTGGCCGAGGGCGAAGAGGCGCCCGCCGATGGCGGCGAAGCCGCCGCGCCCAAGGAGAGCGAGGCGCCGGGTCCCGATGCCGCCGAGCCGGCGGTCAGCCAGCCCACCGTGAAGGAAACCGCGGCCCCCGCCGCGCCGCAATTCACCGCCGCCGCCGATCCCGACCTGCCCGAAGGCGTCGAGATGGTGGAGCTGACCGTGCGCCAGGCGCTGAACGAGGCCATGGCCGAGGAGATGCGCCGCGACAAGGACGTGTTCATCTTCGGCGAGGAAGTCGCCGAGTATCAGGGCGCCTACAAGGTCACCCAGGGCCTGTTGCAGGAATTCGGCAAGGAGCGCGTCGTCGACACCCCGATCACCGAGCACGGCTTTGCCGGTCTCGCGGTGGGTGCGGCCTTTGCCGGTCTCAAGCCCGTGGTCGAGTTCATGACCTGGAATTTCGCCATGCAGGCGGTCGACCAGATCATCAACTCCGCCGCCAAGCAGCTCTACATGTCCGGCGGGCAGGTGACGGCGCCCATGGTGTTCCGCGGCCCCAACGGCGCCGCCGCCCGCGTCGCCGCCCAGCACAGCCAGGATTTCTCCGCCTGGTACAGCCACATACCTGGCCTGACCGTGGTCGCGCCCTATTCGGCGGCCGACGCCAAGGGCCTGCTCAAGGCCGCCATCCGCTCGCCCAATCCGGTGATCTTCCTCGAGAACGAGATCCTTTACAACTCGACCGGCGAAGTGCCCAAGCTGGACGATTACGTGCTGCCGATCGGCAAGGCGCGGATCGCGCGCGAGGGCAGGGACGTCACCATCGTCTCCTTCTCCATGGGCATGCGCTACGCCACCCAGGCCACCGAGAAGCTGGTCGCCGCCGGGGTCGATGTCGAGCTGATCGATCTCAGGACCCTGCGCCCGATGGACACGCAGACCGTCATCGAAAGTGTCAAGAAGACCGGGCGCTGCGTGACGGTGGAGGAAGGCTGGCCGCAGGGCGGCATCGGCGCCGAGATCGCCGCCGTGCTGATGGAGCATGCCTTCGACTATCTCGACGCGCCCGTCACCCGCGTCACCGGCAAGGACGTGCCCATGCCCTACGCCGCCAATCTCGAAAAGCTGGCGCTGCCCAACGTCGACGACGTGATCGCGGCGGTCAACGCCGTCACCTACCGCGCCTGAGGGGACCGGACCGATGCCCATCGACATCACCATGCCCGCGCTTTCGCCCACCATGGAGGAAGGCACGCTGGCCAAGTGGCACGTCAAGGAAGGTGACACCGTCTCTTCCGGTGACGTCATTGCCGAGATCGAGACCGACAAGGCGACCATGGAGGTCGAGGCCGTCGACGAGGGGCGGATCGGCAAGATTCTGGTCGCCGAGGGCTCCGAGAACGTCAAGGTCAACGCCGTGATCGCCGTGCTTTTGCTCGAGGGCGAGGAGGCGGACGCCATCGCCGCGCCCAAACCCGAAGCCAAGCCGGAAGCTAAGGCGGAAGCCAAGCCCGAGGCGGAAGCGCCCAAGGATGCCGGCACCGTCCAGCGCGCCGATGCCGAGACGCAGACCGCGCCCGCCGCCAAGGCCGATCCGGCTCCGCAGAAAAAATCCGCACCTGCCAGTGCCGAGGGCGGGCGCGTCTTCGCATCCCCGTTGGCGCGGCGTCTCGCCAAGGAAGCCGGCATCGACGTCGCGACGCTCCAGGGCTCCGGCCCCAAGGGGCGCGTGGTCAAGGCTGATATCGAGGCCGCAAAGGCGGGCAAGGGCGCGGCAAAGCCCGCCGCGGCTCCGGCCGCTGCCGGCGCCGCGCTTGCGGGTGGCATGACGAGGCAGCAGGTGCTCGCGCTCTACGAGGAAGGCAGCTACGAGCTGGTGCCGAATGACGGCATGCGCAAGGTCGTGGCCGCGCGTCTGACCGAGTCCAAGCAGACCGTGCCGCATTTCTATCTCACGCTCGATTGCCGGATCGACGCGCTGATGGCGGCTCGCGAGCAGATCAACGGCGCCGCCCCCAAGAACAAGGACGGCAAGCCCGAATACAAGCTGTCGGTCAACGACTTCATCATGAAGGCCTGGGCCGTGGCGCTGCAGCGCGTGCCTGCGGCCAACGCCACCTGGGCGGGCGACTCGATCCTCTACCACAAGCGCTCCGACGTCGCCGTGGCGGTCGCGGTGCCGGGCGGGCTGTTCACCCCGGTGGTAAAGGACTGCGATACCAAGAGCTTGCGCGAGATTTCGGATTCAGTGAAAGACCTCGCGACGCGCGCAAGAAACAAGAAGCTGGCGCCGCATGAATATCAGGGCGGCTCGACCTCGGTGTCGAATCTGGGCATGTACGGCATCAAGCATTTCGGCGCCGTCATCAACCCGCCGCACGGCACCATCCTCGCGGTTGGCGCCGGCGAGGAGCGCGTCTACCCCGAGAACGGGCAGATCAAGATCGGCCAGTTCATGACCGTGACCCTGAGCTGCGATCACCGCTCGGTCGATGGCGCGCTTGGCGCCGAGGTTCTGGGCGTGTTCAAGAACCTGATCGAGAACCCCGTGATGATGCTGGCTTGAGGGCAGGGCAGATGAAATCCATCCTCGCATTTGGCGACAGCCTCACCTTCGGGGCCAATCCCACGGGCGGTCCGCGCCATGCCTATGAGGACCGCTGGCCCACGGTGCTCGAGGCCGGGCTGGGCGGCGGCGCGCGCGTCATCGCCGAAGGGCTGGGCGGGCGCACCACGGTGTTCGACGATTTCGCGTCCGTCGCCGACCGCAACGGCGCCCGCGTGCTGCCGACGCTGCTCGAAACGCACAAGCCGCTCGACCTGGTGATCCTCTTTCTCGGCACCAACGACCTCAAGCTGTTCATCAATGGCACCGCCTTCGGCGCCGCCATGGGCGTCAAGCGCCTGGTCGAGATCATCCGCACCCATCCCTATGGCGTGCATGGCGGGGTGCCGCAGGCACTCATCGTTGCGCCGCCGCTGACGGTGCCGACGACGCATCAGGACCTCGACCCGATGTTCGCCCCGCGCGCCGACGAGGCCGGGCGCTTCGCCACCTATTACCGCCGCGTCGCCGACGAGCTCGGCTGCGGATTTTTGGACGCGGCCAAGGTCGCGGTCGCCGATCCGGCGGACGGCGTCCATCTCGATGCTTCCAATACCACGGCCATCGGCAAGGCGCTGGTGCCGATCGTCAAGGACATGCTCGGGCTCTGACCCGGCAACAGCTTTCGGAGACGAAAATGGCTGATAGCTACGACCTGCTCGTCATCGGCGCCGGTCCGGGCGGCTACATCGCCGCCATCCGCGGCGCCCAGCTCGGCATGAAGGTCGGCATCATCGAGCGCGAGCACATGGCCGGCATCTGCTCCAACTGGGGCTGCATTCCCACCAAGGCGCTGCTGCGCTCGGCCGAAATCTACGGCCATATGGGCCATGCCGGCGACTACGGTCTGTCGGCCGACAAATTCGGCTTCGACATGGCCGCAATCGTCAAGCGCTCGCGCGCCATCGCGGCGCAGATGAATAACGGCGTCCAGTTCCTGATGAAGAAGAATAAGGTCGACATCATCTGGGGCGAGGCAGAGATCACCGGCAAGGGCACGGTCAAGGTCACCGAGACCAGGAAGAAGATCGTCGAGCCGCAGGGCCCGGTGCCCAAGAGCCCGCTGGGGCCGGGCACCTATTCGGCCAAGAACATCGTCATCGCCACCGGTGCCCGCCCGCGCACGCTGCCCGGCATCGAGCCGGACGGCGACAGGATCTGGACCTATTTCGAGGCGATGAAGCCGGATTCGATGCCGAAATCCGTGGTGGTGATGGGCTCGGGCGCCATCGGCGTCGAATTCGCCTCCTTCTACCGCTCCATGGGCGCCGAGGTGACCATCATCGAGCTCTTGCCGCAGATCATGCCGGTCGAGGACGCCGAGATTTCCGCGCTCGCCCGCAAGCGCTTCGAAAAGCGCGGCATCCGCATCCTCACCGACGCCAAGGTCGCCAAGGTCGAAAAGACCAAGGACGGCGTTGTCGCCCATGTCGAGCTGAAGGCGGGCCAGACCGAGAAGATTTCCGGCGAAAAGCTGATCTCGGCGGTCGGCGTGCAGTGCAATATCGAGGGGCTGGGGCTGGAAAAGCTCGGGGTCAAGACCGA
>JAEWHZ010000362.1 GCA_023387585.1 Pseudomonadota bacterium | reverse complement strand
CGAGATGACCCAGCACAACGCCGCGCTGGTCGAGGAGACGAACGCCGCCATCGAGCAGACCGAGGCCCAGGCCTCCGAGCTCGACCGCATCGTGACCGTGTTCAACACCGGCGACGAGCTGGAGGCGGAGCCCGAGCCCGCCATCCATGCTCCGGTCCCGCGCGTGCAGCGGGCCCGCACTGCCTATCTTACCCAGGGCAATGCCGCGCTGAAGCAGGACTGGTCCGAGTTCTGACTGTCCGCGCTTTATTGTCGCATGATTTCCGTACGGCCCGGAACCGCCAGCTCCGGGCCGTACGTTATTGTCCTGAGACTTTCGTATACATCCGTAATTTATTCGCACCCAACAAAATTAATGCCCTTTTAACCTAACGTCCCCATCCTCGTTAGGCAGCACCCCGGATGAAACGTTGCCGTCGCCGCGTATCCGGCGCGCCCGCGAGCCGCGACGCCCATGACCATCCCGACTACCAAGATCTCCCCGTCCACCCTCAAGAGCCGCCTCGACTTCGTCGGTTTCGACGACGAGGCACGCGGCCACCTCGCGCAGATCCGCACCCATGTGGACAAGCATCTGCCGCTGGCGCTGGAGCTGTTCTACAGGCGCATCTCCGACATACCGGAAGTCGCGGCGTTCTTTTCCGGGCGAGAGCAGATGCAGCGCGCCGAGAGCAAGCAGATCGAGCACTGGAAGATCATCGCCGCCGGCGATTTCGACGATTCCTATTTCGCCGCCAGCCAGCGGGTGGGGCTGCGTCATGCCCAGATCGGGCTCGAGCCGCGCTGGCATATCGGGGGCTACGCCGTCGTCATCGAAACCCTGATCAAGGGCGTGATGCACGATGTCATGGCCGACATCCTCGCCCCCGTGCGCACCCGCTTCGGCCGGCAGGTCACCCCCTCGCCCGAGACCATCGCCGAGCGCTCCGACCAGCTCGCCGCCGGCATCGCCGAGGTCGTCAAAGCGACGCTGCTCGACATCGACATCGCCGTCTCGGCCTATTTCGACAAGGTGCAGGCCGAGGCCGCTGCCCGCGAGGCCGAGAACGCCGCCCGGATCGAGGCTGCCATGCACGCCACCGGCGCCGTGCTGCAGGACCTCGCCATGGGCGATCTGACGAGCCGCGTCACCGAGGAACTCGACCCCGTCTTCGACCAGATCAAGGACGACACCAACGCCGTCGCCGAGCGGCTGGCGACCATCGTGCGCCAGCTGCGTGATACCTCACGCTCGCTCAAGACAGCCACCGGCGAGATCCTGTCGGGCGCCAACGACCTCGCCGACCGCACCACCCGCCAGGCCGCGACCATCGAAGAGACCTCGGCGGCCATGGAAAGCCTGGCGCGCAGCGTCGTCGAGAACGCCGGACGCGCCACCACCGCCAGCGAGAAGGCCGTGGCTGTCGCCGGCAGCGCCGAATCCGGGCGCAACGTCATCGGCGAGGCCAATCAGGGAATGGAGCGCATCTCCGCCTCCTCGGCGAAGATCTCCAACATCATCGGCATGATCGACGACATCGCCTTCCAGACCAACCTGCTTGCCCTCAACGCCTCCGTCGAGGCGGCCCGCGCCGGTGAGGCGGGCAAGGGCTTTGCCGTCGTCGCCGTCGAGGTGCGCCGCCTGGCCCAGTCGGCCGCCGAGGCCTCGGCCGAGATCAAGGGCCTGATCGAGACCAGTTCGGGCGAGGTCGCCGCCGGCGTCCGCCTCGTCGCCCAGGCCTCCGACAAGCTGCTCGAAATCGCCGCCGGCGCCCAGGAAAGCGCCGGGCTGATCGACGCCATCGCCGCCGCCAACCGCGCCCAGTCGACCTCGATCGAGGAGCTCGGCACCGCCGTGCGCCAGATGGACGAGATGACCCAGCACAACGCCGCGCTGGTCGAAGAAACCAACGCCGCCATCGAGCAGACCGAGGCCCAGGCCTCCGAGCTCGACGCCATTGTCGAGATCTTCAAGCTCGAGAGCTTCGGCGAGGCCACGCCGCAGCAGCGCCAGTCAAAGCCAGCAGCGCCCGCGCCGGCACGCCCCCCGGTCAGGGCCGCCAATTCAGACTGGTCGGAATTCTAGCACCGCCGGGGCTTGCCCGTCCTCGCCCTTGCAGGGCAAGAAGCCGGCAATAGGCAAAAGCGCGAGGGCAAGGCCATGGCACGCATCGGGCTCGTCGCCCATGACGACAAGAAGGACGAGATGGTCGACTGGGCGGCGCGCCACCGGGCCGCCCTTGCCGGCCACGAGCTGATCGCCACCGGCACCACCGGCGGACGCGTCAGGGCCGCCACCGGGCTGGAGGTCGCCCTGCTCAAGAGCGGCCCGCTGGGCGGCGACCAGCAGCTCGGCGCGCTGATCGCCGAGGGAAAGCTCGACGCGCTGGTGTTCTTCATCGACCCACTCTCGGCCCTTCCGCACGATGTCGACGTCAAGGCGCTCACCCGCCTCGCAACGCTCTACGACACCCTGTTCGCGTGCAACCGCGCGACCGCCAATGCGGTGCTCGCCGCCCTCGATACACCGCAAAAAGGCTGACAAACCCGTCCTCTGCCGGTTCGTGCCCGGTTGACCGGCGCCGGACGGTGTGCGCACATGCCGCACAAAACACGGCAAGAACGGCCCCGCAAAGGGGCGCAACAGGCAGGTCAGGGGCGAGTGACGGAAAAGGTCATCGAGGTTCGCAGCGTCAGCAAGGCATTCGGGGGTCTCAGGGCGGTCGACGACTGCTCGCTCAGCGTCGCGCGCGGCTCCATCACCGGCCTCATCGGACCCAATGGGGCCGGCAAGTCGACCCTGTTCAACATCGTCGCCGGCAATATCGTCCCCGATAGCGGCGCGGTGATCTTCGACGGGCGCGACGTCACCGGCCTCAAGCCGCACGAGCTGTTCCGCCTCGGCATGCTGCGCACTTTCCAGATCGCGCATGAATTCTCCCACATGACCGCGCTCGAGAACCTGATGGTGGTTCCCGGCGACCAGCCCGGCGAAAGCCTGTTCGGCGCCTGGCTGCGCCCCTTCCGCACCCGCCAGCGCGAGATCGAAGTGCGCCGCAAGGCGCTCGACGTCATCGATTTCCTGAAACTCGATCATGTGCGCAACGAGCTCGCCGGCAACCTGTCGGGCGGCCAGAAGAAGCTGCTCGAGCTCGGCCGCACCATGATGGTCGACGCCAAGGTGGTGCTGCTCGACGAGGTCGCCGCCGGCGTCAACAAGACCCTGCTCAACGACCTCGCCGCCAATATCGAGCGCATGAACCGCGAGCTCGGCTACACCTTCTTCGTCATCGAGCACGACATGGACCTGATCGGGCGCCTGTGCGATCCGGTGATCGTCATGGCCCAGGGGCGAAAGATCGCCGAAGGCCCGATGGCCGAGATCCGCGCCAATCCCGAAATCGTCGAAGCCTATTTCGGCGCCCCGGCAGAGGCAGGCTGACGATATGGCGCTGATCGAGCTCAAGCATGTCGTCGGCGGCTATGGGGGCGTCCCCATCCTCAACGGCATCGACATGGCCATCGGGCAATCCGATATCGGCGTCGTGGTCGGCCCAAACGGGGCCGGCAAGTCGACGACGCTCAAGGCCATATTCGGCCTGATCCGCGTGACCGGCGGCTCGATCCTGTTCGACGGCGCCGAGATCACCAATTCCCTGCCCGACAGGCTGGTGCCCCGGGGCCTCAGCTTCGTGCCGCAGGAAAAGAACGTCTTCACCTCGCTCAGTGTCGAGGAGAACCTCGAAATGGGCGCCTTCACCCGCAAGGACGACCCGCGCGAGACCATGGACTGGGTCTATGGCATGTTCCCGGTGCTGGCCGAGAAGCGCCGCCAGCCGGCCGGCGAGCTCTCCGGCGGCCAGCGCCAGATGGTCGCCATGGGCCGCGCCCTGATGAGCCGGCCGCGCCTGCTGCTGCTTGACGAGCCCTCCGCCGGGCTCAGCCCGCGATATGTGCTCGAGATCTTCGAGACCATCATCGAGATCAACAGCCAGGGCGTCGGCATCCTCATGGTCGAGCAGAACGCCCGCCAGGCCCTCGCCTTCGCCTCGCGCGGGTTCGTGCTCGCCAACGGGCAGAACCGTTTCACCGGCACCGGCCCCGAGCTGATCGCCGATCCCGAAGTCGCCAAGAGCTTTCTGGGGGGTTGAGTTGGACGAACTCGTCTTCTTCATCAACCGCGTACTGATCTCCGGCACCGTGCTGGGCTGCATCTACGCCCTCGGCGCCATCGGCGTCACGCTGATCTTCGGCATATTGCGCTTCGCCCATTTCGCCCACGGCGACATGATGACCATGGGCGCCTTCATCGCCTTCGTGCTCGCCGGCATGGCGACGGCTCTCGGCATCGTCACCCCACTGCCCACCGGCTTCGTCGTCCTGCCGCTGGCCATGGT
This sequence comes from Pseudomonadota bacterium, assembly GCA_023387585.1. Classification (GTDB taxonomy): domain Bacteria; phylum Pseudomonadota; class Alphaproteobacteria; order Rhizobiales; family Devosiaceae; genus Devosia. The sequence goes on along the minus strand of JAEWHZ010000362.1, from coordinate 284 downwards.
GATCGCCGCCTTCATCGCGCTGGGCATCGACAAGGGCTTTTACGCCCCGCTGCGCCGGCGCGGGGTCAGGCCGGTCACCCTGCTCATCGCCTCGATCGGCGTCACCCTGATGCTGCAGGGCCTGATCCGGCTGATCTTCGGCACCGGCACCACCACCTTCTTTCTCAACGAGCCCAAGGAAATCTTCCGCATCGACGTCAGCGCCATCGGCGCGAGCCGCCCGATCACCATCACCGAACCGCAGGCGCTGATGTTCGTCGTCACCGCCATCCTGGTGCTGGCGC
>JAEWHZ010000225.1 GCA_023387585.1 Pseudomonadota bacterium | reverse complement strand
CGGTCGATCTGGGCTTTGGCGAAGGGGCAGAGGGCGATGATGGAGCGGCCTTCGGCGCGGGCGTCCTCGACGGCGCGGGCGACCAGGGCGCGGCCCACCGAGCGGCCGCGCATGGCGTCGGGGACTTCCGTGTGATCGATGATGATCATGGTTTCCCCGGCGCGCGAATAGGTCATCTGGGCTTCGGCCCCGTCAAGCCGGAAGACATAGCGCCCCTTGGCTTCGCCTTCCTCGCGCTCGATTGGCGGGTTTTCGGGAGTGGACATGACCGGCTCCGCGTTCAGCGCCCGGATTTCTGCCGCCATGCCGAGAACTCCTCGGCGAAGCGTTCCTGGGTCCGGGGGTAGAGCCCGATGATCGGGGTGCCGGCCTTGACCTTTTCCACCACGAAATCCTCGTAGGCCGTCATCTCAACGGCCTCGTCGGCCACCTCCTCGGCGATCCCCTGCGGCACGACGATGACGCAGTCGTCGTCGCCCACCACGATATCGCCCGGGAACACCGCCACGTCGCCGCAGCCGATGGGCATGTTGAGGTCGAGCGCCTCGTGCAGCGTCAGATTGGTGGGGCTGGACGGCCGCGTGTGATAGGCGGGGATTTCGAGATCGCCGATGGTGGCCGCATCGCGCAGCCCGCCATCGGTGACGATGCCGGCGACGCCGCGCATCATCAGCCGGGTGACGAGAATGTCGCCGGCCGAGGCGGCGCGCGGGTCCTTGCGGCTGTCCATCACCAGCACGTGGCCCGCCGGGCAGGTCTCGATGGCCACGCGCTGCGGGTGCTCGGGATTGCGGAATTCGGCCAGCTGGTTGCGGTCCTCGCGCGCCGGGATGTAGCGCAGCGTATAGGCGGGGCCCACCATGTTGCGGCCCTTGGCCCGCACCGGGTGCACGTCCTGGATGACCTGGTTGCGCAGGCCGCGCTTGTAAAGGGCGGTGGCCAGCGTCGCGACGGACACCGACATGAATTTTTCGCGTAGAGTCTCGTTCATCGGTCTGTTCTCGATCAGGTGAGCTGGTTGTCGGCGATGAAGGCGTCGAGCTTTGCCTTCTGGGTGGGGGTGAGCGGCCAGGCGGAGGGCGGCCGGGTCGGCCCGCAATCGCGGCCGAGCGCCTGCAACGCCGCCTTGACGCCGGTGACATTGGTGCCGTTCATCTCCTCGGCGCGGATCTCCTCGAAGGCCTGCATGTCGGCGATGAGCGTATTGGCCTTGGCAAAATCGCCCGCCTCGAGCGCGGCATGGATGGCCAGCGAGCGTTCCGGCCAGACATTGATGAGCCCCGAGGTAAAGCCCCGGGCGCCCACGGCGTAAAAGGTGGGGGCCCAGACTTCGGCCAGCCCGCCGACCCAGACGATGGCGGGATCGCAGGCGGCCCGGGCCTCGGCGAGCTTGAGCGGATTGGGCGTCGCCCATTTGACGCCCTTGACCATGGGCAGCGCGCACAGATCGGCGATCGCGGCGGTGCCGATGGCGTCATTGCGCAGATAGAGCATCACCGGCAGCCCGCCGGAGGCGTCGATGACGGCCTTGAGGTAATCGACGATGCCGCGCGGCGACACGAAGGGATCGGGCGGCTGATGCACCATGAGTGCGCTCGCCCCGGCCTCGGCGGAAACTTTTGCCAGGGCGCAGGCATCGCGGACGCCGCGCCCGATGCCGGCCAGAACCGGCGCCCGGCCATCGACCAGCCGCACCACCTCGCGCGTCATGGTGGAGGCTTCCTCGGTGGTCAGCGCGTAGAATTCGCCGGTATTGCCGTTGACCACCGGCATGTGCAGGCCCGCACCCAGCGCCCGGTCGAGAATCGGCGCCAGTTTTTCGGGCGCGACATCGCCCTTGTCGTCATATGGGGTGACGAGAATTCCGGAGATGCCGGTCAGGGCCTGGTCGAGTGAGAGGGGCATGCCTTGTCCTTATCCTAGAGTGAGGCCTGGAAAAGTCGCGGACCTTTCCAGTTCGAGCCTCACGGCAAATCAATACGCAGGAGTGCGATCCGGATTCAACGAAGCCGGGCCGGACCTTAGAAGATGTCGGGTTCGCCGGCGGCGGCGCCGAAATCGCGTTCGAGGAAATCGAAGTCGCAGCCCTTGTCGGCCTGGGTCACGTGCTTCGAATACATCCAGCCCCAGCCGCGCTCGAAGCGCGGCTCGGGCGGGGTCCATCCGGCCTTGCGGCGGGCGAGCTCGTCCTCGGCCACCAGCATGTCGAGCCGGCGGTTGGGCAGGTCGAGCCGGACGATGTCGCCGGTCCGGAGGAGGGCCAGCGGCCCGCCGACGAAGGATTCCGGGGCCACATGCAGGATGCACGCGCCATAGGAGGTGCCCGACATGCGTGCGTCGGAAATGCGCAGCATGTCGCGGTGCCCCTGCTTGATCAGTGCCTTGGGGATGGGCAGCATGCCCCATTCCGGCATGCCCGGGCCGCCTTGCGGACCGGCATTGCGCAGCACCAGCACATGGTCGGGCGTAACGTCGAGATTCTCGTCGTCGATGGCCTTCTTCATGTCCGGATAGGAATCGAACACCAGCGCCGGCCCCTCATGCACCCAGTATTTGGGATCGCATGCCGCCGGCTTGATCACGGCGCCGTCGGGGCACAGATTGCCGCGCAGCACGGCCAGCGAGCCTTCGTGATAGACCGGGTTGGAGAGCGGGCGGATGACGTCG
>JAEWHZ010000173.1 GCA_023387585.1 Pseudomonadota bacterium | reverse complement strand
CGTCCAGCATGGCATCGTTTCGCTTGAACGGCGCCGCCTTGGCGTGCTTGGTCCAGTCGGGCCGGAAGGCGACCTGGGGCACCTTGCGGTGATCTGCCCAACGGGAAGCGATCAGTTCGGCTCCCTTCGGCGACCCGCCGTGCAGCAGCACCATCTCGGGGTGCTTGGCATGGACCTGATCGAGCTTCGCCCAGATCAGGCGGTGATCGTTGAAGTCCGCGCCGCCAGTCACGGCAACCTTCGGGCCGGCGGGCAGCATCACCTCGGTCTCGGCCCGGCGCTTCGCGGCAAGGAAGTCGCGGCTGTCGATCATCGCGGCGGTCAGGTTGCGATGGTTGACCATCGAGCCGCTGCGCGGCCGCCAGGCACTGCCGGTGTGGTGCTCGAAAGCCTCGGCCGCGAGGTCGCGGAAGAGTTCCATGCTGGCGCGCCGTTCGATCAGGGTCTGCCCCTCGGCCGTGAGGCGTTCGAGTTCGACCGACTTGACCTCGCTGCCGTCCTGTTCCCGCTGAAGCCGGCGCTGCGCCTGCTCGTTGTCGTCGAGATCGCGCTCCACCCGGCCGGTGGCGCGGTGGAAGAGATTGACGGTCCCCCAGAGCAGCTCTTCGAGGTCGGGCTCTAAGCGGGTGTCGCCGAGCGTCGCGACGAGGGCGTCGAAGATGTCGGTGACGGCGGCGGCGACGGTGTTGCCCTCGGGCAGCGGCCTCGGATCGGGTTCGTCCTGGAACGGGCGCCAGCCGTAGAGCTGGAGTTCGGTGAGGGTGTGATCGGTCTGGGAGGAGGTGTGGACCGGCTCGTCGCCTGCGGAATAGGTTTCGTTCGTCATCGGGAGCGTCCTTCGTCTGGAGACCGCGCCCATCGCGGCCTTCGCAGGCGTCGAAGCGCACGGGCGGGACGGGTTGGCAGCCCTCGCCCGCTCCGCGAGGGCCTTGATGGCCGGGGGTGGGCTATTTTGACTTTCGCGATGCAAAGGCGGGGTTCGTCCCCGCCGGCGGAAAATAGTCCAAACCCGGCCATTGCCTGCCCGGCCCGTTTGTGCGCCGATCGCCCTCTCCGAAGGCCGTGGGCGCGGGACTCTCCGACGATGGATGCACCTGCCGATGGCGAAAGACTGAAACCGGCAGAGGATGACGCTGGGCCGCGCCTCCGGGACCGATCACACTATCACCCCGCCATGAAACGGCGGACGTCTTCAGGATGAAGCTGATCCTTCAGACGCGCCCGGAGGGCATCGGCGCCGTGGCGTCGCAGATCATCGTTGAAATCGCCGTTGAGCGGCGTGAGCGACATCGCCTCGATCCCGAGGCTCTCTGCTCTGGCGGCCAGGCCGTCTCTTGCACCGTCCCCGGCCGGGTCGCGATCCCTGACGACATAGAGCCGGCGCAGCGACGGCGGGAACAGGATGGCAGCGAGGTGAGCGGCCGAAAGCGCCGCCAGCATCGGCATGCGGGGCAGAACCTGACGGGGCGACAGCACGGTCTCGATGCCCTCGCCGGCGGCGAGAACCTCAGCGGCGGTTCCGAAGCGGACAGCGTGCCCGAGAAGGACGCCCATCGCCCGCCGCGGTGTTTCGACAGCCGCCTTGCCGGAACCGTCCGGGGCGAGCCAGGTGCGATGCGCGCCGGTCTGCTGGCCCGCAAGATCGGTGACGGCGGCAACGAGTGCCGGCCGGATCTCGGTGGGTGAAGACTCGTCGGGTCTATAGTAGCACCTCGGATGGTAGCGCAGCGCGGTGGTGTCCGAGAGGGAGGTGATCGCCCGCCCGTTGAGGTAGATCGCCGCAAGGGTGCCGTGGATCGGCTGCGCCATGGCGAAGAGGCGGCGCGACGCTTCAGACGAACCGGGCACGCTGCTGGATGTGCTGCCGGTCGGCGTCCTCGTCTTCTCCGGTTCAGGATGCGGGAGGGCAAGGAAACGGCGCGCTTCCTCGGCCACGTCCTTGAAGTCGACAAGGCCAAGCGCCTCGCGGATGACGTCGAGCAGATCGCCATGCTCCCCGGTGGCCATGTCGGTCCATTTCCCCGCCGCGCCCTTGCCGGAACCCGGGCCGGTCAGGCGCACGAACATCGAGCGGCCAGGAGTGTTCTGCACATCGCCGACCAGCCAATATCGCCCGGCGCGGTGGCCGGACGAGAGATAGTGGCGGCAGACCGCCTCGGCCTCTCGGCCGAGACGGGTCGCCAGTTCGGAGGCGTCGTGACGCGGCATCAGGCTGCCTCCCGTTCACCGATGCGCTCGACCGGCCAGCGGTCGAAGAGCTTGGCCAGCACGGCGGGTCCGCTGGCATCGACTGGCACGAACATGCGCAGCTTCCAGGAGATGATCTCGTGGAAGAGGCCGTATGCCGTGAGACGCTGGCGCATGGTGTCGGTGAAGCCGGAAAGCTCGATGCGGTTCACCCCCATGACGCGGACCCGGCGAAGCTGGAGGCCCTCGGAGAGATCGAGGATCGTCCGGCCTTCCATCAGCGCCGCGAAAGCATCCTTCGGCGTGACCTTCGCGATGCCGGTCGTGGTCGCGTTCGCGGCCCAGGCCGGGGAGACCTTGCGGCCGATGATGCGCTCGCCCGCGTCAGACTGGAGGCGATAGACGCGGGTGGACTCGTTCGGCAGCCGTTTCCAGATCGGCAGCAGCAAGCCCGTCACCATATGCAGGGTGCTGTCTGCGAACTCCGGCACCTCCGCAAGTTCCGCATTCCAGGCCGCAGCGAATGCGTCCCGGTCGGCCTCGACCCAATGGGTCTCGCCCATCATCCTGATGGGGATATTGTGTGCTTCCATCGGCCGGATCAGCCTGACGCGGCGCTCGATCTCGCCATCGTCCAGCATGACGCTGGTGGTGGGGATTTGCACCGCCGCGCGGCCTGAGCGCCCGTTGATCAGGAGCTTCGCGCGCGGATCGTCGAGTTCCGCTAGGGCGGCATCGAGCATGACGGGCCGGTTGCGCTTGCGTTCGGTGATCGTCAGCAGGCTGGTCTCGGCCCCGGTGCGGGGATGGGTGTAGATCACCTGACGGTCGGTGACGGTGAAGCTCTCGGCGCGCAGCGTCTCCAGCCCAGCGTCATAGATGCCGGACGCGATGGCGCCCTCGATCCGCGCGGTCAGAAGCTGCTCGAAAGCGCTGAAGAGAACGCCCTGAAGCTCGACGGTCAGCGCCAGCAGCCGGTTCAAGAAAGTCGTGATGGCGGGCAGCTCGTCCTTGATGCCGTTCGCGTCCATCAGTTTCAACCCGGTGGCGGATTCGAAGCGTTCGAGCGAACATCCCTCGACCTTGCCGCGCACCAGCAGGAGATAGAGCTGGCGCAGCGCGTCGCGGGCGTAGGGACTTTCCAGATTGTCCTCGGGCCGGAACAGGCCCTGGCCGCCGGTCTGGCGCTGGCCGCGCGTGATCGCGCCCAAAGTGTCGAGGCGGCGGGCAATCGTGCTGAGGAAGCGCTTCTCGGCTTTCACATTGGTCGAGATCGGCCGGAACAGCGGCGGCTGCGCCTGATTGGTGCGATGCGTCCGGCCAAGGCCCTGGATGGCGGCGTCCGCCTTCCAGCCGGCTTCGAGCAGGTAATGGACGCGCAGCCGGGTGTTCTTCGCTGACAGTTCGGCGTGATAGCTGCGCCCGGTACCGCCGGCATCGGAGAACACCAGCACCCGCTTCTGATCGTCCATGAAGGCTTGCGTCTCGGCCAGGTTGGCCGAACCGGCGCGACTTTCCACGACGAGCCGGTCGATGGTAACGCCGCCGCCGCGCTTGCGGACGATACGACGCGAGCGGCCCGTGACCTCCGCCACCGTGTCGGTGCCGAAATGCTGGATGATCTGGTCGAGCGCGCCGGGAACCGGCGGCAAGCTGGCGAGGTTGGCGATCATCTCGTCGCGCCGGGCCGCGGCCTCGCGGCTCTCGACCGGCTGGCCATCACGATAGACCGGGCGCGACGACAGGTTGCCCTCCGAATCCGTGAACGGCTCATAAAGCTGCACCGGGAAGGAATGAGCGAGGTAGTCTAGGACATACTCGCGCGGCGACAGGTCCATTTTCAGATCGCCCCATTCCTCGGTGGGGATCTCTGCCAGCCGCCGTTCCATCAGCGCCTCGCCGGTCGAGACGATCTGGATGACGGAAGAATGTCCCGCTTCCAGAT
>JAEWHZ010000160.1 GCA_023387585.1 Pseudomonadota bacterium | reverse complement strand
CCGCCTCGTCCTTGAACCACAACCGGCGCTGGCGATCCGTCATCACCGCGCCGGGCTCGATGGCGTTGACGCGGATATTGTCCGGCCCGAAGGCGTTGGCGAGGGCGCGCGTCAGCCCGACCACGCCGGCCTTGGCGGTGGCATAGGCCGGCATCTGCGCGGCGCCGCCGCGCCAGGCGATGGAGGACAGATTGACGATGGCGCCATGCCCGAGCTCCTTCATGTGCGGATGCACGGCCTGGGCGCAGAAGAACTGGTGGCGCAGATTGAGCTCCTGGGTGCGGTCCCAATAGTCGACCGTGACCTCGGCAATAGCGTGCCGGTCGTCATTGGCGGCATTGTTGACCAGGACCGCGACCGGCCCGAGCTGCTCGCGCACCGTCGCGATGGCGGCCCGGGTGGCTTCGATGTCGACGAGGTCGCAGGCCAGGAACAGCGGGGCATGGGCGCTGCCGGCGAGCTCCGCCACCAGCGCGTTCCCCTCTTTTTCGAGGATGTCGAGAAAAGCGATCCGGGCGGCGTTGGCGGCGAAGGCGCGCACGATGTCGGCACCGATGCCGGACGCCCCTCCGGTCACCAGAACGACGCGGCCGGCAAGGCTGGGATAATGAGCAAAGGACAAGGCAGGCACTTTCTAGATCAGACGCTCGGTCGTGGGGTCGAATAGGCAGGCATGGGCCATGTCGATGCCGAGATCGACCTTTTCGCCGTAGCGCGGCGCGCTGTCGGGTTCGAAGCTGCCGACCACCTCGCGATCGCCGAAGCGCAGCATGACGATGGTCTCGGCTCCGGTCGGCTCGACCAGCTCGGCGCGGGCGGCGATGCGCGCGATCGCCGGCTTGCGCCGCGCCAGATCGGGGTCGTAGCGGAAGAAATGCTCGGGGCGCAGGCCCAGCACCACCTCGCGGCCGGCCTCCAGCCTCTCGGTGGGCCGCGAGAGGCGCAGGCTGGCCCGCTCCTCGCCCTCGAGCGCGAAGCCGACGCCGAGCCCGCCCTCCACGGCCTCGATCCGGGCCGGGATGAAGTTCATGGCCGGCGAGCCCATGAAGCCGGCGACGAACATGTTGGCCGGCCGGTTGTAGACGGTTTCGGGCGCCGCGAATTGCTGCACGCTGCCCTGATGCATCACCGCGATGCGCGAGGCGAGCGTCATCGCCTCCACCTGGTCGTGGGTGACATAGACCGTGGTCTTGCCGACCCGCTGGTGCAGCCGCTTGATCTCGGTGCGCATCTCGACGCGCAGCTTGGCGTCGAGATTGGACAGGGGCTCGTCGAACAGGAACAGCGCCGGATCGCGCACCAGGGCCCGGCCCATGGCGACGCGCTGGCGCTGGCCGCCCGAGAGCTGGCCCGGCTTGCGCGCGAGGAGCGGTTCGATCTGCAGGAGCGCGGCGACCCGCGCGATGGCCTCTTGCTGCTGCGCCTTGGGTACGCCCCGGCTCTGCATGCCGAAGGCCATGTTCTCCCTCACGCTCATGGTGGGATAGAGCGCATAGGACTGGAAGACCATGGCGATGTCGCGGTCCTTGGGCGCCACCGCGTTGACGAGGCGGTCGCCGATCCGGATCTCGCCCTGGGTGACGGTCTCGAGCCCGGCGATCATGGCGAGCAGCGTCGATTTCCCGCAGCCCGAAGGGCCGACCAGGACGATGAACTCGCCGGTGTTCGCCTCGAGGTCGATGCCCTTGAGCACCTCGACGGCGCCGTAGCTCTTGAACAGCCCGTTGATGGTCAATGACGACATATGGTCCCCTGCCCCGCTACTTGATCGCGCCCTGGGTGAGCCCGCGCACGAAATACTTGCCCCCGAAGAAATAGACGAGCAGCGGCGGCAGGGCGCCGATCAGCACGGCCGCGCTCATCACGTCATAGGCGGTGGCCGTCTGTCCGCCCGCGGTCAGCGCCACCAGCGCCGCCGTGATCGGCTGCTGCGGCCCCGAGGTGAAGACCACGCCGAACAGATATTCGTTCCAGATGCCGGTGAACTGCCAGATGACGGTGACGATCAGGATCGGCGGCGAGATCGGCAGCACGATGCGCCAGAAGATGCGCCAGAACCCGGCCCCGTCGATGCGCGCCGCCTTGATCAGGTCGTCGGGGATCGACAGGTAATAGTTGCGGCAGAACAGGGTGGTGAAGCTCAGCCCCTGCACGCAATGGATCAGCACCAGTCCGGCCGTCGAGTTCGACAGGCCGAGATTGCCCAGGATGAAGGCCCAGGGCATCAGCGCGATCTGGCCCGGCATGAACACGCCGAGCAGCATGCATGTGAACAGGATCTCCGAGCTCGGAAACCGCCATTTGCTCAGGATGTAGCCGTTGATCGCCCCGAGCGCGGTCGAGATGATGGTGGCCGGGATGGTCATCCACAGCGAGTTGAAGAAATACTGCTTCATTCCGTTGCAGGCGCCGCCGATGCAATAGCTGTCCCAGGCCTGGCCCCAGGCATCGAGGCGGAAGCTCTGCGGCAGCGCGATCAGCCCGGTGCGCGCGATGTCGACATGCTCGCGGAACGAGTTCATCACCACGATCACCAGTGGGATCACGTAGATGAGCATGAACACGACGAGCAGCGCATAGATCACGAAGCGCGCGATGAAATGCCGCCGCGCGGCGCGGTTCGCCTCGGGATCGTTCGCCCCGGCGGGGATCGCGATATCAGCCATGGCCAGCCTCCCGGCGCCGGCGCCAGACCAGCCAAAGCGAATAGGGCACCAGCACCACGGCCAGCGCCGCCAGCATCATGATCGCGGCAGCGGCCCCCTCCCCGATCTGGCCGCGCTGGAACATCATGTCGTAGACATAGATGGCGGGGAAAGTGGTGGCGATGCCTGGCCCGCCTCGCGTCAGTGCCTGGACGAGGTCGAAGGTCTTGATGGCGAACTGGATCTGCACGACCGCGACGGCAAGGAAGATCGGCGCGATGGTGGGTAGCACCACGCGCATATAGATGCGCGTCGGCGAGGCGCCGTCGATCTGCGCCGCCTTGACGATATCGGGATCGACCGAGCGCAGCCCGGCTAGGAACAGCGCCATGGCGAAGCCAGAGGATTGCCAGATGCCGGTGAGGACGACCGCCCAGATGGCCGTGTTGCGGTCGGTGGTCAGGGCGAAGCTGAAATCGCTCCAGCCGAGCCCGCGCACCAGGCCCTGAATGCCGTCGGTGGGGTTGTAGAGCCAGCTCCACACCGTGCCGGTGACGATGAAGGACACGGCAAGCGGATAGAGAAAGAAGGTGCGCCAGGCGGATTCGGCGCGCACCTTCTGGTCGATCAGGATGGCGAGCAGCAGCCCCACGGCCATGGTGCCGAGGATGTAGAAGCCCGAGAACAGGAACAGGTTGGTATAGGCGACGTTCCAGCGCCGGTTTGCCCACAGCGCCGCGAAATTGTCGAATCCCACGAAGCCGTAGGTCGGCAGCAGGGTCGAATTGCTCATCGCGATGTAGAGCGTCCAGATGGTGAAGACGAACACATAGACGAAGGAAGCGAGCAGCGAGGGCGCCAGCACCAGGAACGGCACCGCGCCCGCGACGCGGTCGCGCCAGCGGTTCGGCTCGGGACGAGCTTGGGCGGTTGCCTGCATCGGTTATGGCCCCGGAAGAAGGAAGGGACCGGGCGCGCGGCGCGCGCGCCCGGAACTGGCCCGTTAGAGCTGGGCCTCGGCTGCGTCCGCCATGACCTGGGCCGCGTCTTCCGCTGACATTTCCGGCGCGGCGACGAACTCGGTGATCACGTCCATGATGGCGCCGCGCATGGCCTGCGGGATGGTCATGTTGTGGGCCATGGAGCGCACCAGCGTGTCCGCCTCGATCGAGGCCTGCAAGTCGGCCTGGGCGATCTGCTGGCAGGGATTGAAGCCCTCGGAAAGATCGACGTCGAGCCGGGCCGGGATCGACCCCTTGGCCTGGTTGAAGATCGTCTGGAACTCGGTGGACAGGATGGTCGAGGCGAGCAGCGCCTGGCCTTCCTGATAGTCGGGCTGGCTCTGCTGGAAGAAGACCACCGAATCCGAGTTGAGGATGAAGCCCGGCTGGCCCCAGTCGGTCGGCGCCTGGGCGCACACATAGTCTGTGCCGTGCTCGAAGCCGCCCGCGGTCAGCAGACCCACGGTCCAGTCGCCCATGATATGGAAGGCCGCCTCGTTGTTAGGCACCATATGCGACATGGTATCCCAGTCGCGCCCGATCATGCCCGGGTCCATGTATTCGTCGACCATCTTGCGGAACTGGGCCAGGGCCGCGACCATGGCGTCCGAGCGCATGGCGTCGGGATCGCCCTCGACGAAGGCGGCGCGGTAGGTGTCGAGGTCCATGCCGTAAAGCACCACCTCGAACACGGTGGAATCGGTCCAGTCGGCCGCCGAATGGGCGATGCAGATCTTGCCCGAGGCGACGACCGCGTCGCAGGCGGCGTTGAACTCGGCCCATGTGGTGGGCAGCTCGCTCACCCCCGCTTCCTCCAGCACGGAAGGCGAGGCCCAGAGCCAGTTGATGCGGTGGATGTTCATCGGCGCGGCGATCCAGGAGCCGGCAGGCTTCATCACCGGCAGCAGCTCCGGCGCCACCAGCTCGTCCCACCCCTCTTCGGCGGCCAGCTCGTCGAGATTGGCCGTCATGCCGGTGGCGTTCCACTCGGCGATCTCGGGGCCCTTGAGCTGCACGGCGGCGGGCGCATTGCCCGAAATCACGTCCGAGCGCAGCTTGGCCAGCGTGTTGGCGGTGTGCCCGGCGATGGCGGTCTGCTCCCAGATGCCGCCCTGTGCCTCGAACAACTCGCCCAGCCGGGCGATGGCCGCTGCGTCCGAGCCGGTGGCCCATTGGTGCAGCATGAGGGTCCTGGGCTGGGCGTATGCAGTGCCGCACATCAGCGCACAGGTCATCGATGCGGCAAGCGCCGCCTTGAAAACGGTCATGAATCTCCTCCCATTGGCCCCAAGCCGGCTGCCCTGTTCGATCCGGCTCTTGAATGGCCGATATCGTGGGCGGACTTGGCGCACGATTAATTCTAAGTTAAACAAATATACCTGTCAACTTAGGGAGAAGGGGCAAATATTGGCCAATAACGAGCTAAATTCGCTGCTGCATGGAATGCAGGCGGGCTCGACGGCCAGCCGGATCGCGCGCGTGATCGGCGAGCATGGCAGCCTGTCGGCGGCGCAGGTGGCGCGGCTCACCGGACTGGCCCGCTCGACCGTGTCGGTGGCGCTGGCCGAGCTCAAACGCTCGGGAATCGTGGTGGATGCGGCGTCCGCCGCCGCAGAAGCAAAAGGGGTCGGCCGCCCGGCCACCGCCCTGACCCTAAACCCCGATGCCGGCACCTGCGTTGGCGTCCATCTCAGCCTCGAGGAGATCAGCCTCGTCATCGCCGACGTCTCGCATTCGATCATTTTCGAACAAACTATCGAGGTCGAGCGGGACTACTCCCCGCAATGGACTGCGCGGATGGTGCGCGACACGATCCATGCCGCCTATCGGCGCCACGGGCTGAGCCTGTCCGGCCTGCTCGGCGTCGGCGTCGCCGTTTCGGGACCGGTGAGCCCCGGCGGGATCGTCCAGAGGGCCAGCATCCTACCCACCTGGGCCGGAGTCAACGTTCCCGAGGTTTTCGCCGAGGCGTTCGACCGCCCGGTCTTCGCCGACAACGAATCCAACTGCGCGGCCCTTGCCGAGCTGATGTGGGGCGTGGCGGCCGGCGAGGACGATTTCGTGCTGTTCAAGATCGACATCGCCGTGGGCGGCGCGGTGGTGCATGACGGGCGCGTGATCACCGGCATCGCCGGCGGCGCCGGCGAGTTCGGCCATATCGGCATCGACCCGGACGGACCGCTGTGCCGCTGCGGCAATCGCGGCTGCCTCGAGATCACCGCCAGCTTCATGCGCCCCCTCGCCCATCTGTGTGCCCTGCACGGAAGGCGCATCGACATCGTCGAGGCAATCGCGCTCGCCAAAGGCGGCGATGTGGGCGCGCGCCGGCTGATCGCCGACACCGCCGAGCAGGCCGGGCGCGGGCTGGGCATCATCGCGACCATCCTCAACCCGCCGTTGATCGTGGTGGCGGGGCGGCTCGCCCTGGCCGGCGATCTGCTGCTCGAACTGCTCGCCGCCGCCTATGAGAAGCATACGCTGATCAAGTCGCGCGAGATGTCGCCCCAAACGCGCACCCGGCTAGTCATCGGCAAGCTGACCGCCAACGATGCCCTGCTCGGCGCCATCGGCCTGGTGCTGCGCCGCCACGCCCTGTCGCCCGCCGGCCATAGCGCTTCCGTCGAGCGCCGGAAGGGTCAGGGACCGAACGCGGCGGCCGGCGGGGACGATCCGTCCCGCGGATCGGGCCGGCAGGTCGCGGCGAGGCGGGCGAGCCCGGCCTGACCGCTACTGCTGATAGGCCAGAGACGGAAACTGGGTCGCGTATTTGCCGCCCGAGACGTCGATCAGGGCGCCCGTGATATAGGCCGCCTGGTCCGATGCGAGAAAGCACAGCAAATTGGCCACATCCTCCGGCTCGCCCCAGCGGCGCAGGGTGAGCGTGTCGAGCAGCGATTGCTGGTCGGCTTCGGCCCGTTCGGCGAAGCGGTTCATCTCGGTGGGCACCATGCCGGGGGCATAGGCGTTGACGGTGATGTTCCAGGGCCCGAGCTCGCCGGCAAGCACGCGCGTGAAGGAAACGACGGCGGCCTTCGAGGCGGCATAGGCGGCGCCGCCGATCGAGGGGATGATCGCCGCGAAGGAGGACGCGTTGAGGATACGGCCGAACCCCTGAGCCTTCATGATGGGGATGACGGCCTGGCACATGAGGAACGTGCCCTTCATGTTGATGTCGAAATTGCGATCCCAGATTTCCTCGTCCAGTTCCTCGACGCGTGCGCCGCCCGCGACGCCCGCATTGTTGATCAGCACGTCAATGCGGCCGAGCTGCTGCGCCACGGCGGCGACGGCCACACCGACCTGGTCGCGATCGCGCACGTCACACAGGTGCCGCATGCCCGGCCAGCCGGCCTCGTTCCACTCGGCTGCCACGTCATCGAGCAGATCCTGCCTCGCATCCAGCACCGCGACGATCACGCCCTCGCGTGCCAGTTTTTGGGCGATGGCCCGGCCGATGCCACGCCCGGCCCCGGTGACGATGGCCACGCGGCCAGAAAGGTCGATCTGCATGAATATATCCTCGATCCGTCCGCTTAGCCTGACCCCCGGCCGGCAAACCGGCCCGCAGGCCCTACCTTGGCCGCGCAGGCGAATATGCGTCAAGGATGGCGCGTCCACACCGGTCGGATTGCACGCGATGGACATGGCCGAGCCGCGCATGCGGCTTTCGTGAAACTGACATGGAGGCGTCATCCGACTGTCAGACGGTTCGCCTAGCAACCCCGCCATCTCACCAATAGCAGGGCGATCGAATGACTTTCTCCACCACCCTCCCCATGACTTTTCTGGGAGCAGCCACGGCGCTCCTGCTGGCGGCGACATCCACCCTGGCCATGGCGCAGGAACGGCCCGACCTGGTCGTCGGCGTCGCCGACCTGCCCGCGACGCTGGAGCCGGGCAAGGAGCTCTCCAATGTCGGTACGCGCGTGAACTACAATCTGTTCGATACGCTGATCCGCCGCGATTTCCTCTCCGCCGAGGGCGGCGGCGGTTCGGAGCTGGTGCCGAGCCTCGCGACAAGCTGGGAGCGCCTCGACGAGCTGACCCTGGAGGTCACGCTGCGCGATGACGTGACCTTCCACAACGGCGCTCCGCTGACGGCTGAAGACGTGGTCTTCACCTTCTCGCCCGAGCGCCTGAGCGGCGAAAATGCGCTGTTGCCGGAAGGCCCGGCCTATTTCTCCGTGCTCGCCGAGGTCAAGGCGATCGACGACCACACCGTGCAGTTCGTCACCAAGACGCCCGATCCGCTGCTCGAGCATCGCCTGTCGTCCTGGGCATCGTGGATCGTCAACAAGGAAGACTGGCTGGCCAAGGCCGAGACCGATGGCGGCGTGCCGCTGTACCCGGTCGGCACCGGCCCCTTCATGCTGGACAGCTACCGCGCCGACGAATCCATCCGTCTAGTGGCCAATGACGCCTATTTCGGCGGCCTTCCGACCGCCGCCAGCGTTACCTTCCGCGAGATTCCCGAGCCGTCCACGCGCGTCGCCGGACTGGTTTCGGGCGAGTTCGACATCATCACCAATGTCGCGCCCGACCAGATCGCGCAGATCAACGGCTATGACGACATCGAGGCCCGCTCGGTCGTGCTCGCCAACTCCCACGTTCTGGTCTACGGCGTCAACGATCCGGTGATCGCCGATGCACGCATCCGCCAGGCGATGAACCTGGCCATCGACCGTGACCTGCTCAACCAGGCGCTGTGGGGCAACCAGGCCGTGGTGCCCAATGGCCACCAATATCCCGAATTCGGCGACATGTATAATCCGGACCACAACGGTCTCGAATTCGATCCCGAGCGCGCCCGGGCCCTGCTGGCGGAAGCCGGCTATGATGGCGGATTGATCCGCTACACCACCCAGCCGAACTACTATCTCAACGCCCTCCCCGCCGCGCAGGCCATCGTCGAGATGTGGAAGGCGGTCGGGCTCAATGTCGAGCTCAACGTGGTGGAGAGCCTGACCGGTCTCGACCTGTCGACGCTGCAGGTGCGCACCTGGTCCAACTCCACCCGCTATCCCGACCCGGTGGGCGGACTGTGGAACCTGTGGGGTCCGTTCGGCGGTCCGCAGCGCGGCGCCGGCTCCTGGACTGGAACCGAGAACCTCGAACGCTTCAACGAGCTGGGCCGCATCATCGAGAGCACCGTCGATCTCGAAACCCGCCAGCCGGCCGCCTTCGAGATGGTCGAGCTGTGGGAAACGGACGCGCCCGGCACCATCCTCTACCAGCCGCTCGAAACCTATGGGGTGGCCAAGGACGTAAACTGGCAGCCCTACACGTTCTACTACATGGACCTGCGGCCCTATAACCTCAGCTTCAACCAGAACTGATGATTTCGACCATCACGCATATGGGGGGCGGTGCATCCACCGCCTCCCGATCCGCCATTTCGCAGTCCCTCCCCGCGCCCGTGCTCGAGGTCGCCGGCCTCAGCGTCCATGCCGGCCCGCATGCGCTGGTCGAGGATGTGAGCCTGTCCGTCCGGCCGGGTGAAACGTTGTGCCTCGTGGGCGAAAGCGGCTGCGGCAAGAGCCTGACCTGCATGTCCATGCTGGGGCTGCTCGAGGACAATCTCGCCGTGAGTGGCTCGATCCGGCTATTCGGCACCGAGACGATCGGTGCGCCGGAAAGCGTGCTCAACGATTTGCGCGGCCGTGAGGCGGCTATGATCTTCCAGAACCCCATGGCTTCGCTCAATCCGGTCAAGCGCGTCGGCGCGCAGATCGCCGAAGCCATTGTCGAGCATACTGAACTGCGCGGCGCGGCGGTGGACCGGCGGGTGGTGGAACTGCTCGAACAGGTCGGAATCCCCCATGTGGCGCGGCACAAGACCTATTATCCGCACCAGCTTTCCGGCGGCATGTGCCAGCGCGTGATGATCGCCATGGCACTTGCCTGCAAGCCAAAACTGCTGATCGCCGACGAGCCGACCACGGCGCTGGACGTGACCATACAGGCGCAGATCCTGCGCCTGCTGCGCGATTTGCAGGTGGAACTGGGGCTCGCCATCGTGCTCGTCACCCACGATCTGGGCGTAGTGGCGGAAATCGCCGATCACGTCGCGGTCATGTATGCGGGGCGCGTGGTGGAAGCAGCACCGGTCGATGACCTGTTCGAGGATCCGCGCCACCC
This sequence comes from Pseudomonadota bacterium, assembly GCA_023387585.1. GTDB lineage: Bacteria > Pseudomonadota > Alphaproteobacteria > Rhizobiales > Devosiaceae > Devosia. Next base: position 12,476 of record JAEWHZ010000160.1, on the reverse strand, counting down.
CTATACCCGCGCGCTGATGGCCAGCCGCATCGGCTTCGGGCGCGTGCCCGGCACGCCGCTCGATGCGGTCAGGGGCACGGTCCCCGCCCCCTCCAAACGCCCGGCTGGCTGCAATTTCGCGCCGCGCTGCGCCATGGCCACGACAGCGTGCCAGGCGGACCCGCGCCTCGTCCGCCATGGCGAGCGCGCCGTGGCCTGCCATTTCTCCGGTCTCGACGACGGGGCGGCGGCATGAGCGCCGCACTGGCTGAGCAGGGCGTGATCGCCACCGGTCTGGTCCAGGCCTATTCGTCCGGGCGGAAACTCTGGGGCACGGCGGAGCAGTTCCGCGCCGTCGATAATGTGAGCTTGCATGTAGCGCCGGGCGAGACGCTCGGCATCGTGGGGGAAAGCGGCAGCGGCAAGTCGACCCTGGGACGGATGCTCGCCGGCATCGAGGCACCGACCAGCGGCAGCGTCACCTTCTGGGGCGAGCATTATGCCAGGGTGGGCTCGCCGGCGTGGAGGCGCCAGCGCCGGCATGTGCAGGTGGTGTTCCAGAACCCGGTCGCCGTGGTCGATCCGCGCTGGTCGATCCATGCGCAGGTGCGCGAGGCGCTGACCACCCATGAGCAACTGGCCGCGTCCGAGGCGGACGATCGGGCGCAGGCCATGCTGGCCCTGGTCGGGCTCGAGGCCATGGGCAAACGGCTGCCGCATCAGCTTTCGGGCGGCCAGCTGCAGCGCGCGGTCATCGCCCGGGCACTGGTGCTCGATCCGCGGCTGGTGGTCTGCGACGAGGCGGTGAGCGCGCTCGACGTTTCCGTCCAGGCGCAGATCATCAACCTCCTGCTCGAGCTGCGCGAGCGGCTGAAGCTCTCGCTGGTGTTCATCTCGCATGATCTTTCTGTGGTGCGCCATATCAGCCATCGCGTCGGGGTGATGCATGCCGGCCGGTTGCTGGAGATCGGCGATTCCCGGACGCTCTTCGAGGCACCCGAGCACGCCTATACGAGACGCCTGCTCGCCGCGATCCCGGCCGATAGCCCGAGGCAGCGCCGTCAGCGCGACATAAACGCCTTCAGCGGCCAGTCCCACGCGGCGCCACAATCCCGGATCCTGGTCCAGCCATGAAAATCATCGCGCATCGCGGCGACAGCGCCAATTATCCCGAAAACACGCCGGAAGGCTGGGCGGCCGCCTATCGCGACGGCGCCCTCGCCATCGAGGCCGATATCCGTCTTTCGAGGGACGGTTTTTGCATCTGCGCACATGACCCCGACCTGAAGCGCCTGTTCGGCCGGGCGGAACGGCCGGAGGATCTGACCCGCGACGAGCTCCTCGCGTTGCGGAACGCCGAGGGCGGGCGGATCGCCCTCCTGGCCGAGGTGCTGCACCATGCCCGCGAGGGCCGGGCCGTGCTGCTCGATCTCAAGGACGAGACGCCGACGGCCCTCGATGCCATCTGGCAGGTGATCGTCGAGACCGTCCCGGCGGCGCAGAGGCATCTGGTGATCGCCGGCTGCCACACGCTCGATGCCGTCCGCTTCTTCGCCGTGCGGGGCGAAACGGGCATTCTGGGCTTCATTCCCGCGCCGGACCAGGGCGAAGCCTTTCATCAGGCAGGAGGGTCGATCATCCGCCTCTGGGAACGCGATGTTTCGGCGGAGCGGGTGGCGCAACTGCAAGCAGCCGGGGCCGAAGTCTGGGTCACGGCGGGCGGGCGCGGCACGGACTTCCTCACCGGGGACAGTTCCCCACAGAACCTTGCCATTCTAGCGCAGGCCGGCGTCGGCGGCGTCCTCGTCAATGATGTGGCCATGACCAGAAACGCACTGGAGACCGCCCGATGAGCACCGGCTCGACACTTCTCGTCACCTTTGACGGGCTGCGCCGCGACCGCGTGACCCGCGAGCTGATGCCCAACCTGTTCGCCTTCATGGCTGAGGGCAGCAATTTCCTCAACTCGCGTTCGATCTTTCCGAGCGAGACGCGCGTGGCCGTGACGTCGACCATGACGGGCTCGCCGCCCGGCGCCCATGGCGTGGTGGCCAATCAGTTCATTCATGCCGTTCGCCCCGACGGCCTGTTCCGCACCTCGGAATGGGAAGACCTGGAGCTGGCGGCCGAGGCCGGGCAATTGCTCGACCGGCAGACCATGGGCGAGCGCATGGCCCGGGCCGGGCGCAGCATGGCCGTGGTCAGCACCGCGACCAAGGGCGCGTCGCGCATGATGAATTCGAGCGCGCATGCCCTGGGCCAGCCGGTCTTTTCCATGCATGGCGCGCCCGTTTCCACACCGGAACTGCATGACGCGGTGGTGGAACGGCTCGGTGCGATCCCCGCCCCTGCGGCGCCCAATGGCGCACGCATGACCTATGCGACCACGGCCCTGCTGGCCGTGGTCTATCCCCGATACCAGCCGGATTTCTGCGTGTTCTGGATGAACGAGCCCGATTCCAGCTCGCACAAATTCGGCGTCACCGCAGCGGAAACGGAAGCGGCGCAGCGCAATTGCGATGAGAATTTCGGCCGGATCCTCGCATGGTGGCGGGCCGGCAACGGGCCGGAAAACATCATCACTATGTCCGATCACGGCCAGATCACAGGCCGGCGGCAATTGGAGACACTCGATATCGTCCCGCCAGCATTCGGGCGCGCCTCGATCGGCTCGTTCAGCGGCATCTATCTCGATGACGTCCGCGATACCCGCAAGGCGGAAGTCGTAGACTGGCTAGTGCAGCAGGATTTCTGCGGCCTGGTCTTCGCCTCGGACGAAACGGGCAATGCCGTTGAAGGCGCCCTGCCCTGGTCCGCCGTGCGCAACGACCATGCCCGCGGTGCCGATGTCGGCTTCACGCTGCGCGCTACCGATTGCTCGCAGGATTGGGGCCCGGACGTCGATGGCTGCCTTTTCGCCCAATGGATCGAGGCCGGCGGCGGCATGCATGGCGGGCTGAACCGGGGAGAGCTGTCCACCGTGCTCGCCGCCCAGGGGCCGGGCTATCGCGCCGGTTTCCAATCGGAGGCGCCGTGCTGGCTGCCCGACATCATCCCCACCGTGCTGACCACGATGGGGCTGCCCGTCGACGGCAGCGAAGGCCGGGTGCTGCTCGAGGCGCTCGTGGGCAAGGATGCGCGCTTCGGCGTGATCCCGCAGGTCGAGACAAGGACGCTGCGCGCGGAGCGTCACGGGCACGAGCAGTATCTGCGCCAGTGGGCGATCGAGGGGCGGACCATCGTCGATTGCGGCTGGACCGAGGGCAATGGAGCCTGGGCAAAGTGAGCCTGCAATTCTTCCTGACCAAGCTGTTTCGCGGGACGATGACGCTGCTGCTGGCGGTGACCTTCGTCTTCATCGTGCTGCGCGCCTCGGGCGATCCGGCGCAGATGATGCTGTCCGACGAAGCCTCGCCGGAAGCCATCGCCACCTTCCGCCGGCGCTGGGGGCTGGATCGGTCCTATTTCGAACAGTACCTGACCTATCTTTCGGCGGTGATCCAGGGCGATTTCGGCGATTCCTTCCGCGACGGAAGGCCGGCCCTGCAGGTGGTGCTGGAGCGCATTCCCGTCACCCTGCAACTGGGCATCACGGCGCTGATCGTCACTCTGCTGCTCGGGATACCCACCGGGATACTGGCGGCGCTGCATCGGGGCCGATGGGTCGACCACGCCGCCATGAGCTTCACCATTTTCGGCCAGAGCGTGCCGAACTTCTTTCTCGGCATCATCCTGATCCTGCTGTTCTCGATGACCCTGCGCTGGCTGCCGAGCTCGGGCACGGGCAGCGTCTGGCACCTGTTGATGCCGGCCCTGACGCTCGCCACCGCCACCGCCGCGACCATCGCCCGGTTCACGCGCTCGTCCATGCTCGATGTGCTGCATCAGCCGTTCATGCGCACCGCCAAGGCCAAGGGCATTCCGCATGACCGGCGCGTGCTGCGCCATGCCCTGCCCAATGCGGCCATTCCCGTGGTGACCGTGGTCGGCATGCGCATCGGCGGGCTGATCGGCGGCGCGGTGACCATCGAGACCGTCTTTGCCTGGCCGGGCGTCGGCATGCTGCTGGTCAATTCGGTCAACCAGCGCGACCTGGCCGTGGTGCAGGCCGTGGTGCTGCTGATCGCGCTCACCATGGTGGTGGTCAACCTCATCGTCGACCTGACCTATGGCTGGCTCGATCCGCGGATCGAGCTACACAGCAAAAAGGCCACCGCATGAGCAGCATCGAGTTCTCGCCGGCGCAGCCGGTCAGCCGTCGCCAGGGCTGGCTGACCAAGGTCTGGAAGACCCGGCCGCCGCTGGTCATCGGGTTGTGCCTTGCCTGGCTGGTCCTGGTGATCGCGGCGGCGCTCTTTGCCGAAGTGCTGGCGCCGTTCGGCTATGCCGAGCAGAGCCTGCTCAACCGCCTGCAGCCGCCCGCCTTTCTGGACGGGCCGGCACAACACCTGCTGGGCACGGACAATCTGGGCCGCGACGTGCTCAGCCGCGTCATTTATGCCATGCGCACCAGCATCCTCATCGCCATCATGGCGACGGTCATCGGCGCCACGGTCGGCACCGCCATGGGCATCATCGCGGCGCATTTCCGCGGCTGGGTCGACGACATCATCATGATGCTGGTCGATTTCCAGGCCTCGGTGCCGTTCCTTATCGTGGCGCTGGCGGTGCTCGCCTTCTTCGGCAACAATTTCGTGCTGCTCATCGTGATGATCGGCCTTTTCGGCTGGGACGGCTATGCGCGTATCGCCCGCGGCCTGGTGCTCTCGACCAACGGTCAGGGCTATGCCTTCGCCATCCGCACGCTGGGGGTGCACCCTGCCAAGGTCTATATCCGCCACGTCCTGCCCAATATGCTGGGCGTCATCATGGTGCAGATCACGCTCAACTTCCCCGAGATCATTCTTCTCGAAACCTCCCTGTCCTTTCTCGGCCTTGGCGTGCAGCCGCCGGGAACGAGCCTCGGGTTGCTGCTCGGCGAAGGGCGAAACTATCTGACGACGGCCTGGTGGATGGGCATTCCGGCAGGCATAGTCATCTTCCTCACCACGCTCGCCATCAGCCTTGTCGGCGACTGGCTGCGCGACATGCTCGACCCCAATCTCGGAGCCAAGGGCGAATGACGAAAGAGCCCTTGCGGCTGCGCTCGCTCGACGAGCTCGACTTTTCGGCCGTGCTGTCGGATCTCGACGGCATCGTCTATCGCGGCGAGGCCGCCGTGCCCGGGGCGGTGGAGCGGTTCAACCACTGGCAGCGGATGGGCATTCCCTATTGCTTCGTCACCAACAATGCCGAGAAATCCGCCGATGCTTTCGCCGAAAAGATCCGGCGGCTGGGGATCGACTGCCGCGACGAGCAGGTCGTCACCTCCGCCGATGTGGCGCTCGACTACATTCGCGGCAGATATGCGCCGGGCCGCGGGCTCTACGTCATCGGCTCGCGATCGCTCAAGGAGCGCATGGCCGAAGCCGGCTTCGTGCTCGCGGATGAAGGGTGCGCGGCGGTGCTGGTGGCGCTCGACCGCAGCTTCGACTATGCGATGATGAAGACTGCGCTGCGCAATATCCTGGCCGGCGCCGATCTCATCGGCACCAATCCGGACCTGATCCGCCTGGTAGCGGATGGCTTCGAGCCCGGCGCCGGGGCCATTGCCCAGTCCATCGCCGTGTCCGCCGGCGTCACCCCGATCTTTCTCGGCAAGCCGGCCCCGGAAATTATCCGTACCGCCATGGGACGTCTCGGCATCGGCGCCGGCGGCACCATCATGCTGGGGGACCAGCTCGATACTGATATCCTGGCCGGCCAGCGTGCGGGCGTGACATCGGTCTTCGTCGAAACCGGCGTGCCGTTGAACCCGCGCAGCGCCGTGCGGCCCGACTATGTGCTGGCGCATCTTTTTTAGGAGCGGATTGCCCTCAATACTGCGTCGCCGCCAGCGGATCGACGCCAAACAGCGCCGCGTGTCCCCCGGCCAGCAGCCACCAGGCGATTGCCGCCGACAGGACCAAAGCGAGGACCATCGGCAGGTCGATGCGCAGGCGGTTGCGCCCGGCGAGCGTTGCCGCGAAAGGCAGGATCGAGGTGTTCTCGGCTAGTTCGGCCCAGCGCGCGCCGTGCTTGCGGCGGGCGCGGCGGTCGCCCAGCCAGAAGCCGGCGGCGGCCAGCGCGGCGAGCAGCGAGAACAGCGCCAGCGAGCGCACGTCGCCATTGGGCGGAATGTGGCTCAGGGCCCAGAGCAGGACGCCCCAGAACACCGGATGGCGCGTCACCAGTACGATGGCCCCCCTGTTCCGCTCCACTCCCGGGAACAGCGACAGCGAAAGCGGATTGGGGCTCATCAGGCCGGCCGCCACCAGGAACAGCCCGACAGGCGTGAGGATGAGCGTCGTCCAGGCCTGCCAGCCCGCGCTGTCCCAGAGCAGCACCATCGGGGCGTTGAGCATGGCCACGATCACCCAGGTCAGGCTGGCGAGCGAGACGACGGAGAAAAGGATCGTGTAGCCCTTCTGGCCCAGTCGCGCGATCAGTCCCTGCCGGATGGCGGGAACGGCGGGGACGAGATGGGTCAGCACGAAGACCGACACGGCGATTCCGAACTGGATCATCGCGAAAACGTTTCGGGAACGTCCGTTGCGCCCTCGCCTTCGGCGATGGCGATGAACTCGGAATCGTGCAGCGGGCGGTGGAGCGAGGCGCCCAGCCGCTGGGCGCGGGTGAGGATGCGCCTGACCGCATCGGCATCGGCGGTAAGGCCATAATCGCGCAGCTTTTGCAGCACCGCGCCGGTGTCGCTCCATTTGCCGACGACGAGATGCGGAACGCGCCCCACCACCTCCGGCTCGAAGGGATAGGCATAGCGGCGCTCGCCGGCGGCTTCGAAAGCGGCCATCGGGCTCCATTGCTCGTAGTGGAAGGCGCCCTCGCCCACGATCGGCTTGAAATAGCCGTTGGGGAGGCCGGAAATCTCTTCGACCAGGCCGCAAAGCTCGGGCAGCAGGTCGAGTTTGAGCCCGGTGTCGACGCCGTAAAGCGCCTCCAGCGCCATCGCCACCGCCTCCATGGCGGCGTTGCCGGCCCGGTAGCCGATGCCGTTGAGCGACACCTGCAACACATCGGCGCCGCCTTCATAGCCGCCGAGCACATTGGCGACGGCGAGCCCGAAATCATTGTGGCAGTGCACCTCCACCTCGAGATTCGTCACGCTTTTGAGGTGCCGCACCAGCCAGGAAATGGCGCCGGGACGGGCGATGCCCTGGCTGTCGACCACCGTGACGGCATGGGCGCCCTCCCGCTCGGCGGCCTGCGCCGCCTCGGTGATGTGGGCGATGTCAGCGCGGGTGCATTCGGGAAGGAACAGGTTGATCCGCGCCCCCGCCGCGCGCGCGGCGCGCACCTGCTCCAGCATCTGGTCCATGAGCTCGGCGCGGCTTTTCTGGATGACATGGTCCTGAAAGGCCTGGCCGATCCGGTACCAGACCATGACGTGGCGGACGCCGAGCTCGAGCGCGGTCTCGACGCGGCCGGGCTGCCAGGTGACCCACAGATCCATGCCCAGCTCGCGCGCGAGGATGGCGCGGATCACCTCCTGCCAGCCGGGAACGGTGAGGAACACTTCCGTGCGCCGGATGCCCAGGCGGGCCAGCCCCTCGGCGATGCGCACCTTGTCGGCGGTGGTGAACGACAGCCCCGCCGCCTCCTCGCCGTCGCGGATCGTCAGGTCATGAAGCACCACCGGGTGCGGCGGCACGGCGATGGCAGGGTCGAAATTATGCTGGCTCGTAACCCAATGCGGCCGGTCCCATGGCTTCGTGACGTTATCCTGCATGGTCGGTAATCCTGTTCTGGCAATATGGCGGCGCCTGCGACTATAGGCGCGGTGCGCGAGGGGTCGACCCCTACGCGAAGTGAGCGATCTCCGCAGGCGTTCCCGAGCCGGACAGGGAGCGGGCGATGAGGTCGGCGGCGCCGAGGGCGAGGGTGAAGCCGAGGGCGCCGTGGCCGACGTTGAGCAGCAGGTTTTCGGCGCCTTTGCGGCCCAGGACCGGCATGCCGGTGGGCGTGGCGGGACGCAGGCCGGCCCAGAGGCGCGCGGCTTGCCAGTCGGCGGCATCGGGGAAATCGGTCCGGGCATCGGCGATCAGGCGGGCGGTCCGTTTCTGGTCGATGTCGAGGCCCGCGCCGACGAGGTCGGCCGCCCCGGCCAGCCTGATGGTCGAGCCGAGGCGCGCATAGACCACCTTGCGGGCGGCATCGGTGATGGAGACCGTCGGCGCACTGCTCTCGCTGGCGACCGGCGCCGTGGCGCTATAGCCCTTGAGCGGGTAGATCGGCAGGTCGAGGCCCGCCGAGCGGCCCAGCTGGCGCGCGCCCATGCCGTTGGCAAGAATGAAGATATCCGCTTCCATGTCGCCGCGCCCGGTGCGCGCCGCGCGCACGCGCCCTTTATCCATCACCAGTGCCTCGACGGGCGTTTCCAGCATGATGGCCTCTGGGCCGAGCTTTGCGGCGACAAGGGCTTCGAGGCCCTTGGTGAAGCGATAGGCGTCGCCGGCCTCGTCGCCGGGCGAGAACAGCCCGCCCACCAGCCGGTGGGCGATGGGCCGCAGCGCGGGCTCGACCTCGAGGCAGGCCTCGGCGCCCGTCAGCACGCGCCTGTCCGTGCCCGCCGCGATCTGGTGATCGGCATGGGCGCGCGCGCCGGCAAAGCTCGCCGCGCTCGAATAGACGACGAGCTTTCCCGACCGCAGCCAGTCGAACTCGATCGCCTTCAGCTCCTCGCTTCGATGCAGTACGGCCTTGCTCAGGTCGGCGAGCATGCCCAGCCGGTCGATGGTCAGTGTGGCCTGTCGCTTGTTGCAGGCCGCGAGGAACGCCAGCAGCCATCGGTACTGGAAGGGATCGAATCCGGGCCGGAACTGAACCGGCGATGCGGGATCGGTGAGGAGCTTGGGCAATTGCGCCCACACGGAGGGATCGGCCAGCGGCGCCACGTAGGAATAGCTGAGCTGGCCGCCATTGGCGAAGCTCGTTCCGGTTCCGACGCCGGCGGCTTTGTCGACGACGCGGACCTGATGGCCGTCGCTGGCCAGCCTCCAGGCGGTGCTCATGCCGACGACGCCGGCCCCGATCACGATGACGTTCAACTGGCGACCTTTCCTTCCGGCGGGCCGAGGGATGCGGCTGCGTCCGCTGCCGCCCTCCCGGGGTTAGCGCCCGGCAAGGCTTGTGTGAAGCGCATTTTACCTCTTAGATGCCCACAGGTTCGCCAAAGAGGCCGTAGCCAAACGACCATTCTGAGGAAAGAAGACCCATGAAGCAGTTTATAGTGCCTGCCCTTGCCGCAAGCGTAATGCTCTCAGCCGCATTGCCTGCCGCTGCCCAGCAGCAATTCCTTACCATTGGCACCGGTGGTGTTACTGGCGTCTATTATGCAGCCGGCGGCGCGATCTGCCGCCTGATGAACGAAACCCGCGCCGAGCACGGCTTCCGCTGCTCCGTCGAATCGACGGCCGCCTCGGTCTACAATCTCAACGCCGTGCGCCAGGGCGAGCTCGATGTCGGCGTCACCCAATCCGACGTGATGTTCTACGCGGTCAATGGCGAAGCCGATTTCGCCGAGCAGGGTCCGTGGGACGGCCTGCGCGCCGTGATGTCGCTGCACCCCGAGCCCTTCACGCTCGTCGCCCGCGCCGATTCCGGCATCGAGAATTTTGAGGACCTCGCCGGCAAGCGCGTCAATATCGGCGCCCCCGGCTCCGGCACCCAGACCTCGATGGACATCATTCTCGAGGCCGCCGGCATGTCGCGTGACGATTTCGCGCTGACCTCGGAGCTGCGCCCCGACGAGCACGGCCCGGCGCTGTGCGACAATCAGATCGACGCCTTCATCTATGGCGTGGGCCACCCCTCGGCCAATATCGCCGACCCGACCACCACCTGCGGCGCGCAGCTGGTGCCGATCCAGGGCGACTATATCGACGCCCTCGTCGAGGCGAACCCCTACTACGCCTATGCGACCATTCCGGGCGGCACCTACCAGAACAACGAATCGGACGTCGAGACGTTCGGCGTTCTGGCTGCCCTCGCCGTTTCCGAGGACGCTTCGGACGATGCCGTCTATGCGCTGGTGAGCGCCGTGTTCGAGAACTTCGACGCCTTCAAGGCCCTGCACCCGGCCCTGGGCAACCTTGTCGAAGAGAACATGGTGGTCGACGGGCTGTCGGCGCCGCTGCATCCGGGCGCCCAGCGCTATTATGAGGAGCGCGGCTGGCTCTAAGCGGCCTCGCCACTCCGATCTGGCGGCGACCCGGTAACCGGGCCGCCGCTTTTTCGATCCGCCCCCGAACCTATCCGAACGGCTCAGATGACTGAAACAGGCCCCTCCTCCACGCGATCGGCGGCAACCGCCGAGGAACTGTCCCAGCTCGTCGCCGAAGCCGATATGGGCGGACGGGCGCCGCGCAGCCGCCCGGCCCAGATGGTCCTGTTCGTGGTCCCCCTGCTGTGGGCGCTGTTCCAGCTCTGGTATGCCTCGCCCCTGCCCTTCCAGTTGCGGATCGGGGTGTTCAACGCCACCGAGGCGCGCGCCATTCACCTGGCCTTCGCGCTGTTCCTGGTGTTCGCCTCCTATCCGGCGACCAGGAATTCCCCGCGCGACTACGTGCCCTGGTATGAATGGATCCTCGGGCTGATCGCGGCCGCAAGCGCCGCCTATATCTTCGTGTTCCAGGCCGATCTGGCGCGCCGCCCCGGCCTGCCCACCACGCTCGACATCGGCGTCGCCATCGTCGGCATGCTGGCGCTGTTCGAAGCCGCCCGCCGCTCGCTGGGCGTGGCGCTGCCGATCGTGTGCATACTGTTCCTGTGCTATGCGTTTTTCGGTCCTTATCTGCCGGACCTTTTCGCCCATCGCGGCGCGTCCGTCCCCAGGGCCGCCACCCAGTACTGGCTGACCTCGGAAGGCGTGTACGGCGTCGCCCTGGGCGTATCCACCGCCTTCGTCTTCCTCTTCGTCCTGTTCGGCTCGCTGCTCGAAAAGGCCGGGGCCGGCAACTACTTCATCAAGGTGGCATTCGCCCTGCTCGGCCACTTCCGCGGCGGCCCGGCCAAGGCGGCGGTTCTGGGGTCGGCGGCTACCGGGCTCATCTCGGGCTCGTCGGTGGCCAATGTAGTGACCACCGGCACCTTCACCATCCCGCTGATGAAGCGGGTCGGCTATCCCGCCGTCAAGGCGGGCGCCATCGAGGTTTCCGCTTCGGTCAACGGCCAGATCATGCCGCCGGTGATGGGCGCGGCCGCGTTCCTGATCGCCGAATATGTCGGCATTCCCTATTCGGAGGTCGTGCGGCACGCCATCGTCCCGGCGCTGCTGACCTACCTGTCGCTGTTCTATGTCGTCGACATTGAGGCGCGCAAACACAACCTTAAGGGCCTGCCGCGCGTGCAGCATCGTCCCAAGCTGCTCAGCGCCGCCATGTTCGGCATGACGGCCGCCGGCTTCGTCATCTTCAGCTGGCTGGTCGGCGCGCTTCTGGGGTGGACGCGCGATTTCTTCGGCTCCGCGGCCAGCTGGGGCGTCGTCATCGGCGGCACCGTCCTCTACCTGGTCCTTCTGGCCATCCGCGCGCGCTTCCCCGACCTCGAGCAGGACGATCCCAACGATCCCAATCTGGTGCTGCCCGATACCGCCAAGGTGGCGCCCACCGGCATTCACTACATCCTGCCGGTGTTCGTGCTCGTGTGGTGCCTCATGGTCGAGCAGCTCTCGCCTGGCCTCTCGGCGTTCTACGGCACCGTTGCGCTGATGATCCTGGTGGTCACGCAGAAGCCGCTGATCGCCCTGTTCCGCAGGCAGTCGCGGATTTTCGAGGCATTGAAATCCGGCATTTCCGACCTGTTCGACGGGCTGGTCACCGGTTCGCGCAACATGGTCGGCATCGGCATCGCCACGGCCGCGGCGGGCATCGTCGTGGGCACGGTGTCGCTCACCGGCATCGGCCTCGTCATGACGGAGATCGTCATCACGGTTTCTGGCGGCAATCTGCTGATCATGCTGCTGATGACGGCCCTGATCTGCATGGTCCTTGGCCTCGGCATGCCGACCACCGCCAACTACGTCGTCGTCGCGACACTGATCGCGCCGGTGATCGTCGACGTCGCGGCGCTCAACGGGCTCGCCGTGGCGCTGGTGGCGGTGCATCTTTACGTGTTCTATTTCGGGCTGATGGCCGACGTCACGCCACCGGTGGGCCTCGCCTCCTTCGCGGCCTCGGCCATTTCGCGCGCCGATCCCGTGAGGACGGGCGTCCAGGCCTTCCGCTACGAGATGCGAACGGCGATCCTGCCGCTGATCTTCATCTTCAATCACCAATTGCTGCTGATCGGGGTCCCCAATTGGTGGACGCTGGTGCTCGTCGTGACGATGTCGTTGATCGGGATGCTGATGTTCGTGTCGGTGACCCAGCAGATCTTCATCTCGCGCAGCCGGATCTGGGAGA
>JAEWHZ010000158.1 GCA_023387585.1 Pseudomonadota bacterium | reverse complement strand
TGCTGAAGAACATACACCCGCTGCTGGGGCCGGAACTGCTGGCCGTCCTGCGCGAGATGGGCCATGGCGACGAGATCGCCATCGTCGACGCCAATTATCCGGCCACCAGCGCCGGGCCGATCTGCGTTCGGCTCGACGGCATCAGCGCCACCGACGCGCTCGAAGCGGTGCTGACGGTGATGCCGCTCGACACTTTCGTCGACGAGGCCGCCTTCACCATGCAGGTGGTGGGCGATGCCAGCCGGCGCGAGCCGATCATCGACGAGTTCGAGGCGGTGATCGAACGGCTGGAGCCGGGCTTCTCCCTGTCCTCGCTCGAGCGCTTCGCCTTTTACGAGCGGGTGAAGGCCGCCTATGCCATCGTCGCCACCGGCGAACGCCGGCTCTATGGCAACATCCTACTAAAGAAGGGGGTCGTGCGACCCGAATGAGTGGACGCCTGCCGGCCAATCGGGCTTTGCCCGGCGCCAAGGCTGCGCTAAGAGCCCACTGACATGTCAGCATTATCGGAGGTTATCTCATGAAGCTCTTGCGCGTTGGAGCCAAGGGGCAGGAAAAGCCGGCGATCGTGGCGGGTGATGGCAGCGTACGCGACCTGAGCGGCGTCGTCTCCGACATCGCCGGCGATGTGCTGACGCCGGAAGGGCTGGCCAAGATTGCGGCCGTCGATGTGGCCACGCTTCCCAAGGTCGCCGACGGCCAGCGCATCGGGCCCTGCGTGGGTTCGGTGGGCAAGTTCATCTGCATCGGGCTGAACTATGCCGACCACGCCGCCGAGACCGGCGCGCCGATCCCGGAAGAGCCGATCATCTTCATGAAGGCCACCAGCGCCATCGTCGGCCCGAACGACGACGTGATCATCCCCAAGAACGCGATCAAGCCGGACTGGGAAGTCGAGCTCGGCATCGTGATCGGCAAGGAAGCGCGCTATGTCGAGGAGGCCGACGCCTTCGAGCACGTGGCCGGCTATTGCGTCGTCAACGACGTCTCCGAGCGCCATTTCCAGACCGAGCGCGGCGGCACCTGGGACAAGGGCAAGGGCGCCGACACGTTCGGGCCGATCGGGCCGTGGATGGTGACGCGCGACGAGGTCGCCGACCCGCAGGACCTCAAGCTGTGGCTCGAGATCGACGGCAAGCGCTACCAGGACGGCAGCACCAAGACCATGATCTTCGGCGTCGCCAAGATCGTCTCCTATGTCAGCCAGTTCATGAGCCTGCAGCCAGGCGACATCATCTCGACCGGCACCCCGCCGGGCGTCGGCATGGGCATCAAGCCCGAGCCGGTCTGGCTCAAGCCGGGCAATGTCATGAAGCTCGGCGTCGAGGGTCTTGGCGAGCAGCAGCAGACCGTCCGCGCTTACGCCGGCTAAGTTCGTTGCGGGCCCTGGCGATCGCAGCCGGGGCCCGCGATTTTTTGCGTTTCGGAAAAGACGCCGCCGGTGCAGCGCCCGGCCGCCGCCGGCGTTGTGCTGATGCAGGCTGCAAGGAGAGGCGCAATGACCCAACTGAATATCGAGCGTGCGGAAACGGACAGGGGCGGACGCTATTCGGCGCCGCTGGGGCCCGGTGCAGAAGCCGAGATGACCTATCGCTGGCGCGACAAGGTGATGGTCATCGACCATACCGGCGTGCCGCCGGCCTATGAGGGGCGCGGCTTTGCGCTGCAACTCGTCAAGCGCGCCATCGCCGATGCGCGGTCGGAAGGTTTCCGGATCGATCCGGTCTGCCCCTATGTCGAGGTGCAGTTCCGCCGCCACCCCGACTGGGCCGATCTGCGCGGCTAGAGCAGCTCCTGTTCTGATCGAATCAGAACAGGAGCTCTAAGTCTTTGTTTTGTCGCGTTTCCGAACCGAAAAAGTGGTGTCCACTTTTTCTGGAAACGCTCCAGCGGAACTACTCCCAGCTCAGCGTATAGGCGTCCTCGGCCGTGAAATCTTCCAGGCTGTCCCAGGACACGGTGGCGGTGGGCGCGCCATAGGCGTAGGCCGTGACCTCGTAAGGCTGGAACTGGATCGTCAGCCCGCGCTCGGCGAAGGTCCAGCGCGCCGGATCGGCGACGATGTCGACGATGTCGTCGACCTCCAGCTCCCACAATATGTCGCCAAGCGTCGCGCGCAGCGATTCCAGCGTCGCCTCCGCCAGCGCCGTCTGCCATCCTTCGGTGTCGAAGATGTCTTCGGTGCCGATCAGCCGGGCGGGCTCGGACAGGACGTGCACATAGGTGATGGCATAATTGCCGTGCGCGGCGCCGTGGCCGTACCACCAATCGTCGATCCTGAGCGAGATGCGCCGTTGGCTCACGGATTCGATGCGCATGGAGAGCTGGGTGTCGGAGCCGGTATCGAAGCCGTCGGCTTTGCTCGCCTCCGAGCGCTCGAGAAGCCGGTCGGTCTCGGCGTTGAGGATGCCCGCCATCGGATCGTCGTCGTCGATGCGCACCGCATCGGCCTGGTGCGCCGCCAGCGCCCAGGCCGAATCCGCTTCGTCGACATAGTTGGGGTCGGGGCCGCTGGCATAGGCGGAGACGGTATAGAAGCGGTGCTCGCCGGCCATGCGGCTCTGGCCGAGCGCGGTGAGGCGGTTGCGATATTCGGTCGCGAGGCAGGCCGGCGGCTCGTTATAGCTGCCGGCCAGCGGACCCAGGCAGACGGTTTGGGCATGGGCGAGCCATTGGCGCTGGCCGGTCCGCACGGCGGCCAGCGCCCCGGGGGACAGCGCGGCGATGGCGGTGCGATAGGCGATGTCGAGCCGCCCGTCGAGACGGGACAGCTCGGGCGTGTCACAGATCAGATGCTCGAATTCCGAGCCGGCCGAGGCGCAGTCGAAGCTTTGCGCGTTCGCCGGCAGGAGGGGGGCGAGAAGGCTGAATCCGATAAGGGCAAGCAGGCGCATGACGGCTCTCCGAGGTGCCCGGCACCATAGAGCGTTTCTTGCCAGGGCGACAGGAAAAGCCCGCGGGGTGCATCTTGGCGTTCAGGTGAAACGGCGAGATGCACCCGGCCTGGCCCGGCCGTCAGTTCCCCTTGCGCTCGGGAATTTCCGCATCGCTGATCGGCCCGATTTCGGGCTCGTTGCGGGTCTTCCACAGCGAATACAGTACGCCGCCGGCGAGGATCGAGATGGTCACGACCAGCGAGAGCAGGGTGTCGATATGGATGCCCAGCGGCACGAGGAAGATCTTGATGCCGATCAGCACCAGGATGATCGCCAGCGAGACCTGCAGATAGCGGAAGCGGTTCATGGCCGCCGCCAGGGCGAAGTAGAGCGCGCGCAGGCCGAGAATGGCGAAGATGTTCGAGGTGTAGACGATGAAGGTGTCCTGCGTCACCGCGAACACGGCCGGCACGCTGTCGACGGCGAAGATCAGATCGACGATCTCGACCATGATCAGCGCCACGGCCAGCGGGGTCAGGAACAGCGTTTCGCGGCCGGCTTTGGGGTTGAACTGGCGCACGGTGAAATTGCGCCCGTGCAGCTTGTCGGTGATCGGCAGATGGCGCCGCAGCCATTTGAGCAGCGGGTTGTCGCCGATATCGCTGTCGCTTTCCTTGTGCGCGAACATGCGCAGGCCGGTGAACACCAGGAAGGCGCCGAACAGAAACAGGATGTATTCGAACGAATGCACCAGCGCCGCGCCGACGCCGATCAGCAGGGCGCGGAAGACGATCACGCCCAGAATGCCCCAGAACAGCACGCGGTGCTGGTAGAGCCGCGGTATGCTGAAGAAGGTGAATATCGAGGCGATGACGAACATATTGTCCATCGCCAGGCTCTGCTCGATCAGATAGCCGGTGTAGAATTCGAGCCCCGACTGCGCGCCGCGCGAGAACCACACCCAGGCGCCGAACAACAGGGCGATGACAACGTAGAAGGCATAGAGCGTCAGGCTCTCCTTGGCGGAGATCTCATGCTCGTGTCGGTGCAGGATGCCCAGGTCGAAGACCAGAAGGCCGATGACGAGGGTGATGAAGGCAACCCAGAAATAGACGGGGGTGCCGAGGAAGTCGCCCATGAGGGCGGTAATAACCATTTCCATGTGCCGGACCTAACCAATGGGATATGACTCCGACATCACGCGAACCGTTCGCGTCAGAGGGGCCCGGCGCCACGGGGCAGATATAAGTCCGCGAGGGGGCGCGAGACAAGGGCCTCGCGCGCCGGTTTTCCGGTAAAGCTTTCAGGCGTCGCGGACAAAGAAGCGGGCGGTGGCCTCCAGCTCGGCCTGGCGCAATTCGTGCCCGCCCTCGTGCCAGACGGTTTCGACCTCGGCGTCCTGGCCGGCGAAATAGCGCTCCAGGGCCTCGGTCGCGGAGGGCGGGCAGATGGGATCGCGACGGCCCGCCGTGATCAGCACCCTGCGGCCGGCGAGCTGCGGCTGCGCCGAGGGCGTGAAGGGGATCAGCGGGTGCAGCAGCGCGGCGCGGTCGATCAGTGCAGGTTCTGCGAACAGTACCGAGGCGAGGATGTTGGCGCCGTTGGAATAGCCGAAAGCATAGGTTTCGGCCGGCGCCAGCCGGTGACGGTGAGCGGCGACGAAGCGGGCCAGCTTCGTGGTGCGCCGTTCGAGATCGGCCATGTCGTAGACGCCTTCGCCCGTGCGGCGGAAGAAGCGCAGGGCCCCGAGCTCGGTCACGTCGCCGCGCGGCGAGATGACATGTGCGTCGGGCACCAGCTGGCGGGCCAGCTCGAGGAACTGGAATTCGTCGCCCCCCGTGCCGTGGAAGACGAAGAGCAGCGGCGCGCCGGGCTCGCCCTCGATCTCGCGGAACACATATTCGCTCGCATCATTCGTCGCGTCATTCATGGTCGAACCCGTCCTTTTCTGCCTGTCGCCTCTAGAGCTTTTCTTGTTCTGATTGAATCAGAACAAGAGCTCTAAGTCCTTGGTTTGTCGCGTTTCCGAACCGGATAAGTGGTGCCCACTTATCCTGGAAACGCTCTATCTGGCGCGCCCGCGCGGCTGCGACAAGGCGGGTCCGGCGCCACGCATCGTTGCCGCCTGCTGGACAATCGCGGGCCGGGGCTTCGGTTCCGCGCCGATCCGGCCTGGGACTGTGCGGCCGCGGCGCGCGGTGATAAAGCGCCGGTGCGCCGGGGGAATCGCGCGCAAGAGGAGGAGCCATGTTCGTCGTCGGCGGCGAGAGCCTGATCGATCTGAAGGCCGAGGTGGTGCTGCCCGATGGCAGTGCGGTCGGCCGCGATGGCGAGAACCAGATCGTGATGACAGCGCATCCGGGCGGCTCGCCCTACAACTGCGCCATCGCGCTCGCCCGGCTCGGCAACCGCACCGGCTTCATGTGCCCGATCTCGCGCGACGCATTCGGCGACTATCTGCTGTCCCCGCTCGCCGAGGCCGGCGTCGAGGTGCTGCTCAAGGAGCGGGTGGCGGATTTCACCACGCTGGCCGTGGTCAATTTCGATGCCAACAACAATGCGCGCTACGGCTTTTATCGCGCCGCCGACCGGGCCATCACAACGGATGCGGCGCTGGCCGCGTTGCCGGATGACGTAAAACTGTTCCAGATCGGCGGCTTCTGCGCCATCGACGAACCGCAGGCCGGGACCTGGCTGGAGCTCGCCAGGGAAGCGATCGCGCGCGGGGCGACGATCTCCATCGACCCCAATGTGCGCCCCTCGCTGATCGGCGATTTCGACGCCTATCGCGCTCGGCTCGACCGGTTCCTCGATCTGGCGCAGATCATCAAGGTTTCCGAGGAGGATCTGGAGGCGCTGGCGCCGGGGCTCGATCTCGAGACCCATGCCCGCCGCATGCTGGAGCGCCCGCGCTGCGCGCTGGTGGTGGTGACGCTGGGTGACAAGGGTTCCCTGTCGTTCAGCGAGGCCGGCATGGTGCGCGCCGGCATCTACAGCCCGCCGGTATTCGGCGACACGGTGGGCGCCGGCGACAGCCTGATGGCCGGCATATTGAGCTGGCTGGACGAGCATGGCCATCTCGACGGGGAGGGGCTCGCGCGGCTGCGGACCGGCGATCTCGCCGCCATGCTGCGCTTCGGGGCGATGGTCGCCGGCATCAATTGCGGGCGCAAGGGGTGCAAGCCGCCGAGCCGGGCCGAGGTCGATGCGGTGCTCGGCGCTCGCTAGAGTGTGAGCCGGGCCGGTCTTGCCGGCCGCCGATCGCTCTGGTGTTCTGCCGGGGGATTTTCCGGGGCGGGAACGCGATGCGGCGCTTGTTTGTGGCACTGGGGACCGTCGTCCTTGTCGGTATCGCGGCCGGCGCCTATCTGCTGTGGCCGCTCGGCGGGCCGGTGCGCGACACGGTGCTGGCCGGCGATGCCGTGCGCGGCGATTATGTCATGCGTCTCGGCGGCTGCGTCGCGTGCCACACCGATACGGAGAATGGCGGGCCGGTGCTGGCGGGCGGAGCGGCGCTCGAAACGCAGTTCGGCAGCTTCGTTGCGCCCAATATCACCTCCGATCCCGAGCACGGCATCGGCAGCTGGACGCCGGCCGAGTTTTCGCGCGCCATGACCGAGGGGATCGGGCGCCGGGGCGAGCATCTTTATCCCGCGTTCCCCTATGAGCATTATACGCTGATGGGCGACCAGGAGATCGCCGATCTGTTCGCGGCGCTGCTCGAGACGGAGCCGGTCGCCATGCCGGCGGCGCAATCGCAAATTCCCTTCCCGTTCAATGTCAGGCTGGCGCTCGCGGGCTGGAAGCGGCTGTTCTTCACGCCGGCGCTGTTCGAGCCCGACCCGTCGCGCGACGCCATCTACAATCGCGGAGCCTATCTGGCGCTGGGCCCGGCGCATTGCGCCGCCTGCCACAGCCCGCGCAACCTGCTCGGCGCCCTCGACCGGGATAATCTGTTCACCGGCTCGCCGGGCGGGCCGGGCGGGCGGGCGCCGGCGATCACCGCCGAGGCCCTTGTCGCCGAGGGCTATGACGTCGAGACGCTGGTCGGGACGCTGCGCGACGGTTTTACGCCCGGCTTCGACGTGCTGGGCGGACCGATGGGCGAGGTGATCGCCGACGGCACCTCGCATTGGAGCGACGAGGACCTGACGGCGCTCGCAACCTATCTGCTGGGCGAATGAGGCGCTTCAAACCGGCGTGTTGCGCGGCGGAATGTCGTTGGAATAGATGTTGTGCAGCCCGACATTGTGGATGTCGCGCTCGCCGCACAGCGCCATGGTGACGTCGAGCTCGCGATGCAGGATTTCCAGCACGCGCCGCACGCCTGCCTCGCCGCCTGCGCCCAGCCCCCACAGGAAGGCGCGGCCGATGAAGGCTGACTTGGCGCCGAGCGCCAGCGCCTTGATGATGTCCTGCCCCGAGCGGATGCCGCCGTCGAGATAGATTTCGGTCTTGCCGCCGACCGCGTCGACGATTTCGGGGAGCACGCGGATGGTCGAGGGCGCGCCGTCGAGCTGGCGCCCGCCATGGTTCGACACGACGATACCGTCGGCGCCGTGGGCCACGGCCTGCCGGGCGTCTTCGGGATCGAGCACGCCCTTGATGATCACCGGCCCGCCGAAGCGCTCCTTGACCCAGGCGATGTCGCGCCAGTTCAGCGTCGGGTCGAACTGGCTGTTGGTCCAATGCGAGAGCTTGGTCAGGTCGCCCGCATTCTCGACATGGCCGACGATGTTGCGGAAGGTGCGCCGCTTCGTGCCGAGCATCTCCATGGCCCAGAAGGGCTTGCGTGCCATCTCGAACAGGAAGCGCGGCGTAATCTTGGGGGGCGCCGACATGCCGTTGCGCAGATCCTTGTGGCGCTGGCCGAGAATCTGCAAATCCATGGTCAGCACCAGGGCCGAGCATTTCGCCGCCTTGGCGCGGTCGATCAGCCGCTCGATGAACTTGCGGTCGCGCATGACGTAGAGCTGGAACCAGAACGGCTTGGTGGTGTTTTCGGCGACGTCCTCGATCGAGCAGATCGCCATGGTCGAAAGGGTGAAGGGCACGCCCATGGCCTCGGCGGCCTTTGCGGCCTTGATCTCGCCGTCGGCGTTCTGCATGCCGGTCAGCCCCGTTGGCGCGAGGGCGAGCGGCATGGCGACGTCCTGGCCGATCATGGTGGTGGCCAGCGAGCGCTGGTCCATGTTCACCGCCACGCGCTGGCGCAGCAGGATGCGCGAGAAATCCTCGGCATTGGCGCGATAGGTGCCCTCGGTCCAGGAGCCGGAATCGGCATAGTCGAAGAATTGCTTCGGCACGCGCCGCCGCGCCGCCTGCATCATGTCCTCGATGGTGAGAATTCGCGCGAGATCGACCATTAGCCACTCCTGAATCGCCACTCCCCCTAGCCACTGACATGTTAGCCGTCAATGCGCTGATACCCATTGGCCGCCCTTGCCGAAGGCGGCTGCCGGGCTTAAGCCAGAACCATTGCAAGGATCGGGAGTTGACCAGCATGGCACAGGACAGCGCAGCCATTCGCGGCATCATGACGGCGGCTCCGGTGATCCCGGTCATCATCCTCGACGAGGTCGCCAAGGCGCGGCCCCTGGCCGAGGCGCTGGTGGAGGGCGGGCTCAAGGTGCTCGAGGTCACGCTGCGCACGCCCAACGCGCTGGCGGTGATGGCCGAGATGAGCAAGGTGCAAGGCGCCATCGTCGGCTCGGGCACGGTGCGCACTGCCGAACACATGAAGCGCTCGGAAGATGCCGGGTGCCGCTTCATGGTGTCGCCCGGCGCCAGCCCCGGCCTGCTCGATGCCGCCGAATCCGCCTCCATCCCGCTGCTGCCCGGCATCGGCACGCCCACCGA
Source organism: Pseudomonadota bacterium (assembly GCA_023387585.1). Lineage (GTDB taxonomy): Bacteria > Pseudomonadota > Alphaproteobacteria > Rhizobiales > Devosiaceae > Devosia. The sequence continues at coordinate 1,282 of JAEWHZ010000158.1, read as the reverse complement.
GGCCATGGCGGCGGCCGAGCGCGGCTATACGCATCTCAAATTCTTCCCCGCGGAGGCGCTGGGCGGGGCGCCGGTGCTGAAGGCCTTCGCCTCGCCGCTGCCGGACATCTCCTTCTGCCCGACCGGCGGCGTCAATCTTTCCAATGCGCGGGACTATCTGTCCCTGCCCAACGTATTGTGCGTGGGCGGCAGCTGGATCATGCCGGCCGATGCGCTCGAAGCGGGCGATTTTTCGCGCATCCGCGATCTGGCGCGGGAAGCTGCGGCGCTGAAAGTCTGAGCCATGGCGCCGGTGCCGCGCGACGGGCTGGGGCATCTGCGCATCGTTTTGAGCGAGACCGCCTATGTCGGCCCCGGTCGCGCCGACCTGCTCGAATTCATCGCCGAGACCGGCTCGATCAGCGCCGCCGGCAAGCGCATGGGCATGAGCTACAAGCGCGCCTGGCAATTGGTGCAGGCGCTCAATGCCGGCTTCGGTACGCCCCTCGTCACCGCCTCGCGGGGCGGATCGGCGCAGGGCGGGGCGAGCCTGACGCCGGCGGGTAAAACCGTGCTCGACGGCTATCGACGCATAGAGGCCAAGGTGCGCGCCACCATGGAAGAGGACGTCGCCGCGCTGCGCCGCGACTTCGATATGGCCTGACGGAAATAACGCTTGCCAGCCCCGGCAAAGCTTGTCACTCGTTATGTTCGGATAAACATAACGAGATCGAGCCATGCGTCTATTCGTTTCCGCATTGATGACGGCCGTGCTGGCGGTGCCGGCCCAGGCCGAGACCGTCAATGTCGCCGTGGCCGCGAATTTCACCGCCGTGGCCGAGGAGATCGCGGCGCTGTTCGAGGCGCAGACGGAGCACGAGGTGGAATTGAGCTTCGGCTCCACCGGCCAGCTCTACGCCCAGATCACGCAGAGTGCGCCCTATGACGTGTTTCTCGCCGCCGACAACGACCGCCCCGGCATCGCCATCGAGAACGGCTTCGGCGTCGCAGACAGCGATTTCGTTTATGCCGTCGGGCGGCTGGTTCTCTATGGGCCGGGGCGCGACATGAGCGTGGGCGAAGGCGCGCTCGGCGAGCCGTTCGACTTCCTCTCGATCGGCAATCCCGAGACCGCGCCCTATGGCGCCGCCGCCATGGAGACGCTCGCAGCGCTCGGGCTGGTCGAGGCCGTCGAGGGCCGGATCGTCACCGGCGAGAACATCACCCAGGCGCTGCAATTCGTCGAATCCGGCAATGCCGAGCTCGGCTTCGTCGCCGCCAGCCAGGTGATCGGCCAGGAGGA
>JAEWHZ010000350.1 GCA_023387585.1 Pseudomonadota bacterium | reverse complement strand
CGCGCGTTGATCGGCTCGCCCTTGAAGCGGATGGTGCCGGCGCTCGGCGTCTCGAGCCCCAGGATCATGCGCGACAGCGTCGTCTTGCCCGAGCCGCTCTCGCCGATGATGGTGAAGATTTCCGGCCTGTCGTCGAGCAGGGAGAAGCTCGCGTTCTCCACCGCCCGCACGCCATGGCGGGACAGCAGCCCACCCATGGTGAACATTTTAGATACGCCGTCGACCTCGAGAAGCGCGCTCATGCCGGCGCCCCCGCGCGCCCGGGATGGTCGATCAGCGGCTTCACCTCCTGCCAGCGCCAGCAGGCGGCGCGGTGGTTCGGCCCCACGGTTTCGAGCGGCGGCACCTCGGCCTTGCATTTGTCGATCGCCAGCGGGCAGCGCGGATGGAAGCGGCAGCCGGCCGGCGGATCGGCGAGGTTGGGCGGCCGGCCCTCGAGCGCGGGCCGCTGCGTCGTGTCGCCGATGCGCGGCAGGCTCGCCACCAGATGGGCCGTATAGGGGTGGCGCGGCGCGAAGAACATCTCGCGCGTCGGGCCTTCCTCCACCAGCCTGCCGGCATAGACGATGCCGATGCGGTCGGCGATGTTGGCGTGCACGCTCATGTCGTGGGTCACGAACACCACCGAGGCGCGCATCTCGCGCTGGATATCGCGGATCATGCCGAGCACCTGCTTCTGCACCACCACGTCGAGCGCCGTGGTCGGCTCGTCGGCGATGATGAATTGCGGATGGCACACGGTCGCGAGCCCGATGGTCACGCGCTGGCGCATGCCGCCCGACAATTCATGCGGATAGGCGCGCAGCACCGCCGGATCGAGCCGCAGGCGCGCCAGATGATCGACCACCCGGCGCTCGAACGCCGCCCCCGACAGCCCGAGCGGGCGCGCGGCGAAGTCGTGGAAGGTACGCCCGATGCGCCGCACCGGGTTCAGCACGCTCATCGAGCCCTGCATGATGTAGCTCAGATGGCGCCAGCGGATGGCGCGGATCTCCGCATCGCCCGCCTTGGTGACGTCGACCGTCCTGTCGCCGAACCGGTATTGCGCGCTGCCGGCCACCACCCGCATCGGCGGGCGGATCGCGGCAGCCAGCACCTTGATCAGGCTGGTCTTGCCCGAGGAGCTTTCCCCGGCGATGCCATAGACCTCGTTCTCGGCGATATCGAGCGTCACGTCGTCGACGGCGCGCACCTCGCGCGTGATGCCGAAATAGTTCATCTGGTAATAGGCCTTGAGGCCCTTCACCGACAGGATCGGCCGGCTCATGCCCCCGTCGTCCTTGCTCGCCTCGTCCATGCTCAGACCCCCATCCGCCGCAGGCGGCTGCGCGGGTCGATATATTCGTTCAGCGACACCGCCAGCAGGAACAGCCCGATGAACAGCATCACGATCAGGATCACCGGGATCAGCAGCCACCACCACACGCCGACCACCATGGCCGAATGGTTGTTGGCCCAGTAGAGCGTGGTGCCCACCGTCGGGATGTTGATGTTGGTGAAGCCGAGCACGGCGAGCGTCACCTCCATGCCGATCGACCAGATCATGTTGGCCATCGCCGTCGAGAAGATGATCGGCATGACATAGGGCAGGTGTTCCTCGAGCATGATCTTGCGCGCGCTCATGCCCGAGAACACCGCGTGCCGCGTGAACTCGCGATGGCGCAGCCCGAGCGCCACCGAGCGGATCAGGCGCGCATCGAACGGCCAGCCGAAGCACGCCATGACGATGGCGAGCCGCAGCATGTCGAGCTCGTTGCGCATCACGAAATAGAACAGGATCAGGATGGGGAAGATCGGCAGCGCGACGAAGATGTCGTTGAAGAACATCAGCACGCGGTCGACCCAGCCGCCCATATAGCCGGCCAGCAGCCCCACCGTGATCGAGATGACGCGGCTGAGCAAGGCGACCAGCAGCCCGAAGGACAGGGTGTTGCGGAACGCGAAGCTGAGTTGCCAGAACATGTCCTGGCCCCGCGAATTGGTGCCGAACCAGTACTCGGCCGAGGGCGGACGGTCGGGCGTCGCCACATAGATCAGCGTCGGATCGACCGGCGAGAAATAGCTCAGCAGCGCGAAGCCGGCGATCAGGCCGACCAGCACGCAGCCGATCGCGAACTCGATATTGTACCGTACGAGGTCCCTTATGACGGCGAACATCAGTTGACCCTCACGCGCGGATCGAGAAGCGGATAGATCAGGTCGATGATGAAGATCGCGCTGGCGACCGCGATCACCGCGATGGACGACACCGCCAGCACCAGCGTGGTGTCGCCGCCATTGACCGCGTTGACCAGCAGGGTGCCCAGCCCGGGATAGTTGAACACCTGCTCGGTGATCACCGTGCCCGAGAAGATGCCGCCCAGCGCCATGGCGAGCCCCGTAAGCTGCGGCACCAGTGCGTTGCGGATCACATAGAAGAAGGCGATGCGGTTGGTGCCGACCCCGGCCAGTTCGGCATAGGTCACATAGTCGTCGGTGACGATGTTCGACACCAGCGCCCGCATGCCGAGGAAGGAGGTGCCAAGCCCGACGATGACCAGCGAGGCGGCCGGCAGGATGGAGTGGCGCAGCACCGACAGGATGAATTCGGGCGTGAAGGACGGACGCACATTCATCGCGAACCCGCCCGATATCGGCAGCACCGGCCAGAAGAAGCCGAAGATGATCACCAGCAGGAAGGCGACGATGTAATAGGGGATCGGCTGCGCGCCCATGGCCAGCACGCCGAACGCCTTCAGGAACCGGTTGTTCTGGTAGTAGCCGGCAAGCCCGCCCAGCGCATTGCCGGCGACCCAGGAAATGATGGTCGCGGTCACCAGCAGCCCGATCGTCCAGGGCAGCGCCAGCATGACCAGCCGCATGGCGGGCGTGGGGAAGGCAATGAGCGACGGGCCCATGTCGCCGACGATGAAGCGCGACCAGAAGTTGAGGTATTTCTCGAACAGCGGCCGGTCGGTGCCGAACAGCTCCGTCAGGGTTTCGCGCAGGGACTGGATGGATTCGGGGCTGAAGCTGGATTGGCCCGAGACGCGGCCGATGATCGTCTCGACCGGGCTGATGGGCGACATATGCGTGATGAAGAAGGCTGCGGATATTCCGGCGAAGACGACGGCTGCGAGCTGCACCAGCCGCTTCAGCACGAAGATCAGGTATTCCCGCATAAACAGTGATCCGGCAGCGCTGATGGTGGATGATACGGAGCCCCGTCCCGGCGGGACGGAGCTCCCCTCGATGCCTGGGTGCGGTTACTGCGCAGCCGGCTCGAGCTGGGTGAAGATGTACCGAGAGTTCGCCCAGTTGGTGACGATGTTCGCATAGGGGTTTGCTTCGGCGGTCGGGAAGCCCGTCCAGTACCGATCGGAGTAAACCGAGAACACGTTGAACGACATCATCGGGATGACCGGCATCTCCTCGACCATCAGCTTCACGAATTCGTGGCCGAGATCGAGGTTTTCCTGCGTGCCGAACGGCGTCACGCGGACCTGCTCGATGATCTCGTCGAGCCGCGGGTCGGCCCAGCGTTGCAGGTTGCGCGGCGACTGCCGCTCTCCCGGCGCCGCCAGGTAGCTCGAGTGCCAACTGTCGAGGAAGAAGGAGAGGTCGGGATCGCCACCCCAGGTTTCGATGGACCAATGGGTGGCCGCATCGAAATCTCCGAGCGGGATGATGTCCTGCGACAGGCGCGGTTCGACTTCCGCACTCACCTGCACGCCGGCCTGCGACCATTGCTGCGCCACCATGGTGGCGAAGCGGTTCATCACGCCGGAGGGAGGCGCCGATATGGCGAAGGTGAAGC
>JAEWHZ010000125.1 GCA_023387585.1 Pseudomonadota bacterium | reverse complement strand
GCCTGGTCGGTGATGTTGTAGCCGAGCGAAAAGCTCTCGCGGAACAGCACCCGGCAGCCGAGGTCGCGGCGCGGATAGGTGGCGCCGTTGATGTCGCCATCATGCACCGTGCCGCCGAGGCTCGCCTCGACGAAGAACGGCGTGTCGAACACCGGAATGGTCCAGCTGATGCCGCCATAGACCATGGATTCGCGGCCGTTGAAGTTGAACGTGCCGCCGATATGCGGGCGGAAGCGCCCGACCCGCACCGCCTCGTCTATGGCCGGCAGGCCGATCAGCAGCTCGACGTTCAGGTCCTCGATGCGCGACAGCGTCAGCATGTTGTCGTCGACGCTGTGCGCGAAGATGCCGCCGCGCAGCTCGATATCGGTGAAGGGCGACTGCGCCGCGGCGGGCACGACCAGCCCGAGCATGGCGACGATCACGGCGATGAATGTGTTGCGCATGCCCCCGAGCCCCCCGGCTGGAGTGAGGTCAGGAAAAGTTGCAGACCTTTCCGGTTCGACCTCACGATAAATCAGAACTTCAGAACTTGAAGCCGACCCGCACGCCGAAATTCGACAGCCCGTCATTGGCGTCGCACAGTTCGGCGTTCGAGGTGTGCTCATAGGTCAGGAGCGCGGTGGCGTTCTCGGAGATGTTCACCCCGATGCCGAAGCGCTCGTAGAAATTGATCCGGCAGCCCATATTGCGCCGCCCGGCCGGCGCGCCCGTCAGATAGCCGTTATGAACCGCCGCCCCGAACGTGCCCTCGAGAAACACCGGCGTGTCGAACACCGGCAATTGCCAGGTGAGGCCGGCATGCAGCAGGCTCTCCTCGCCGGTGAAGGTCAGCGTGGTGCCGATCTCGGGGCGCGGCGAGCCGATCCAGCGGAACACGTCATGGTCGGGCGAGGTGAACAGCACGTCGAAGCTGACATCGCCGATCTGGCTGAGATCCCAGTCGCGCACATGCACCGGCCACAGCGACCAGTGCACCTCATGGGCATGGATGCCGACGCGCACCTCGTCGATCACCCCGGCAAAGGGCAATTCCTGGGCGGCGACATCCGGGGCCGCGACGGACAGGGCGCCGAGCCCGACAAGGCCGGCCGCCAGCCAGTTCCGCAATGCCCCCATGCCGAGCCTCATGACGCCTACCCCACAACGCGATCGGCAGCATAAGTCACAAAGACTTAGCGCGGAGTCAATGCGGGGACGCATCCGGCGGGCGCGCGGCTGCGGGCGTGTGACGCGGGGAACACAAGTCATGCGGGATGGTGCGGACAAGCGGCGCGATGCACGTGCCTTCATATGGCGCCACGTCATATGAAGGCACGTCGCGATCTGGCCCTTATCGTAAAATACCGATAGGACACGGCCGCAAAAGGATCAAACCATGACGACGCTCGCCCTGTCCGTTCTCGATCTGGCGCCGATCTCGGAAGGGTTCGACACCGTCACGGCGCTCGGCGAGACCGTGGCGCTGGCGCAGGCCGCCGAGCAGCTGGGCTACAGGCGCATGTGGTTCGCGGAGCATCACGGCATGCCGTCCATCGGCTCGGCGAGCCCCGAAGTGCTGATCGCCAGCGCCGCCGCACGCACCCAAAGAATCCGGCTCGGCTCGGGCGGCGTCATGCTGCTCAACCATGCGCCGCTGCGCATCGTCGAGGCTTTCCGCACGCTGGCGGCGCTGTTTCCCGGCCGCATAGATCTGGGGATCGGGCGCGCGCCTGGCGGCGACGGTTTTGCCATGCGCGCCATGCGGGCCGGCGGCGGCGAGGAATTCTCGCATTATCTCGCCGAGCTGCTGGCCTTCGAGAACGACGGCTTTCCGCAAGGCCACCCGCTCGGCCGCGTCATGGTGGCGCCGGGCGGCATCGGCCTGCCGCCGCTGCATATGCTCGGCTCCTCGGGCGCCAGCGCCCAGATGGCGGGCGAACTGGGCATGGGCTACGCCTTCGCCGCCCATTTCTCGCCCACCCCGCCCGGTCCGGCCTTCGAGGCCTATCGCCGGGCCTTCGTGCCAAGCCCCGCCTTCCCGAAACCCCACGCGATCCTGTGCGTCTCGGCCCTGTGCGCCGAGACCGACGCGGAGGCCGAATTCCTCTCCGGCTCGCAGGCGCTGAGCTGGGCGCTGTTCCATTCGGGCGAGATCCGCCGGCTCGTCAGCCCCGAGGAAGCGGCGCGGCACGACTATACCGAGCACCAGCGCGCCATCATCGAGCGCCAGCGCCCGCTATGGATCGTCGGCGGCCCGAAAACCGTGGCCGACACCATCCTCGGCAAGGTGGCCGAATCGGGCGCCGACGAGGTGATGATCACCACCCAGATGCACAGCTACGACAAACGCCGCGACAGCTACCGCCTGATTGCAGAGGCGCTGGGCCCGTCCATGAAGCTGGCGGCGGAATAGTGGGACCACAATGCTGCGCGACAGCCGCCAGATCATCGCCCGGCTGAAGACGGACGGCTTCGAGCTGATCGGCGTCAGAGGATCGCACCACAAATTCGTTCACGCGAAGACCGGCCGCATTGTTGTGCTGCCGCATTCCAGACATGTATTCTGATCGGTACGGTGCGTTCGATCTACCGGCAGGCCGGATGGAGATGACGCCATGCACTACATCGCCCTGATCCACAAGGACCCGGACTCCGGCTACGGCGTTTCGTTTCCCGACCTGCCCGGCGTCATCGCCGTCGCCGGCACGCTCGACGAGGCGCTGGCCGAGGCGCTGGCCGAGGCGGCGCAGGCGATCGCCTTCGCGCTGGAGGACCGGCCCGGCACCCATCCGCGCCGGCGTGGGCTGGACGAGCTGCGCGCCGATCCCGATTTCACCGAACAGGCGCGCGACGCGGTCGTCGCCGCCATTGCGCCAGCGCCCGGCAGTCTGGCGGCGGAGTAAGCCTACGCCCTGAGCTTGGCGAGGATGGCGGCGCCCATTTCTTCGGTGCCGACGCGCTTGCGGTTTTCCTGGGCGATGTCGGCGGTGCGCAACCCGTCCTCGAGGACGGCGGCGATGGCGCCTTCGACGCGGTCGGC
>JAEWHZ010000123.1 GCA_023387585.1 Pseudomonadota bacterium | reverse complement strand
CGGCGGCCTTCGCATTGGCCGTGGTCGACTTTCCCGGGCGCAACATCGTCTTCATCGTGATGGTCGTCAGCTTCCTCATCCCGTTCGACGCCATCGCGGTTCCGCTCTACCAGACCATGCGCAACCTCAATTTGCAGAACACCTATCTGGGGCTCATCCTGCCGGGCATCGGCAACGGCCTCGCCGTTTTCCTGCTCCGCCAGTTCTTCATGGGCATTCCCAAGGAGCTGCGTGAAGCGGCGATGATCGACGGCATGGGCTGGTTCGGCGTGTTCTGGCGGATCTACCTGCCGCTGTCGGTGCCGGCACTGATCAGCGCCTCGCTGATCTTGTTCGTCTTCCAGTGGCAGGCTTATCTGTGGCCGCTGCTGATCGCGCCCGCGCCCGACTACAAGGTGGCGGCGGTGGCGATCGCGCAGTTTTCGACGCAGTACGACGTCAATTACGCGCTCATCTTCGCCGCAGCCTTGTTCATCTCGCTGATTCCCATGGTCATATTGACCGTGTTCCAGCGTGGTTTCTCGGCATCCGTGGCCTCGACGGGCGGCAAGGAATAGGAAAGCCTCATCCGGATCGTGCCGCCCTGCCCGGACGGCGGCACGTTTTTTTTCGCAAGCCGGTCATACTCCTGTTCGAATGCCTCGCTATTTTTCGGTGAGTATTTCGAGGGAGGATTTCATGAAGATCGTTGCCAATATCGATTTCGATGGCGACTGCCGGGAGGCGTTCACGGCCTATGCCGACATTCTGGGCGGTGAGATTCGCGCGATGATAAGCAATCGCGACATGCCCGAACTGGCGGAGGACGTGCCCGAGGATCGGCTGGATCGCATCGCCCATGCCTGGCTCGACATCGGCGACCAGGCGCTGATGGGCCAGGACATGCGCGATTTTTCCGGCCGCAAGGGCTACAGCGTGACGGTTTCGGCCGATTCCGTCGACGACGCCCGCCGCATGTTCGAGCGGCTGTCGGAGGGCGGCGAGGTGATCATGCCCTTCGCCCCGCAGTCCTGGTCGCAGGGATTTGGGCTCACGACCGATCGTTTCGGCGTGACATGGGTGATCGACTCGCCCGCCGCCTGAACTTCCGCTCAGTCGTCCCAGGCGGGAGCCTTGGCGGGATTGATCATGCGATCGCCCCGGTCGAGCCGGCGGATGGCGGCGATGTCGTCGGCGTCCAACGTCACCGTCGTTGCCGCCATGTTCTGGCGCAGGCGCTCGGGATTGGACGAGGCCGGGATGACGATGTGGCCCTCGGCCATGAGGAAGGCGAGCGAGATCGCCGCGGCCGTCACGCCGTGCTTTTCGCCGATCCGCACAAGGACCGGATCGGCGCCGACCTTGCCCTTGGCAAGCGGCATATAGGCGGTCAGCGGCAGGCCGTTGTCCGCGGCGTAGCGGGTGAGTTTCGGGGCCTGCAGAAACGGATGTAGCTCGACCTGGTTGGTGCTCAGCGCGCCCTTGCCCAACAGGCTGTCCGCCTTGTCGAGCAAGGCGATCGGATAGTTGGAAACGCCGATCCGCTTCGTCCAGCCGTTCTCGCGGGTTTGCGCCAGGGCCAGCATATAGTCCTCGAACGGCACGGCATTTTTGTCAGACGGCCAGTGGATCAGCAACAGGTCGACGGCATCGACGCCGAGGGTTTCGAGGCTCCGCTCCACGCTGGGCAGGAAGTCGGGTTTGGCGAGATTGGTATCGGCCACCTTGGTGGTGATGAAGACCTCGGACCGGGGCAGTCCGGACTGCCGGACCGCTTCTCCGACGCTCGATTCGGTATCGTAGCTTTGTGCCGTGTCGAGGTGGCGATAGCCGATCTCGAGCGCTTCCAGAAGCGCGGCAACACCGTCCTTGCCGGTGCGTCCGAAAGTTCCGAGCCCGAACATCGGGACGCCCTGAGCGGTGGTTGCAGTCATGATTCCGGAGCTCCTCAATCTCGATATATGAAGACCTTAACCCCCGATCACAACGACAGCCACCCCGCAGATGAACGGATTCTGAATGGACATGAACGGAGCCGGAGCCGGTCGTTCATGATCGTGAAGATGCGACCGTGCCGATTCCCGCGACATCGGCGATGATCTCGAGCGAGCGCAGCCTTTTTGCGTGGTCGTAGACGTCGGAGACGATGATGAGCTCGTCGGCCCCGGTCTCGGCGACCAAGACGTCGATCCCCTCGCGCACGGTTTCGGGCGATCCGACGATGGAGCGCGACAGCATGGACATGACCTGCGCTTTCTCGCGCGGGGTCCAATGGCTCTCGATGTCGTCGATGGGCGGCTGGGTGAAGCCGCGGTCTCCACGGAAGATGCTGGCGAAAGACATCTGCTGGCTGGTGGCGAGGCGCTTCGCTTCGGCGTCGGTTTCGGCGGCGATGATGTTGACGCCCACCATCGCATAGGGTCGCGCGAGCTGTGCGGACGGCTTGAACCGGCTGCGGTAGATCCCGAGCGCCTCGATGAGCAGCTGGGGCGCGAAATGCGAGGCGAAGGAATAGGGAAGCCCGAGCTCCGCCGCCAGCATCGCCCCGAAATGGCTCGACCCGAGGATCCACAGCGGCACGTTGGTGCCGGCGGCCGGGACGGCCACGATGCGCTGGTCGGGACCGGCAGGCGCGAGGAACGCCTGAAGCTCGAACACGTCCTGCGGGAAATTCTCCGCGCTTTCCGGCGTCCGCCGCAAGGCGCGAAGCGTCATCTGGTCGGTGCCGGGCGCGCGGCCCAGACCTAAATCGATCCGCCCCGGGAACAGCCGTTCCAGCGTGCCGAACTGCTCGGCGATCACATAGGGAGCATGGTTGGGCAGCATGATGCCGCCGGCGCCAACCCGGATGGTCTCGGTTCCGCCGGCAATATGCGCGATCACGATCGAGGTCGCGGCGCTGGCGATGCCCGGGAAATTGTGATGCTCGGCCACCCAGATGCGGTTGTAGCCCCAGCGCTCGGCGTGGACCGCGAGGTCGCGGGCATTGTCGAGTGCGCCCCGTGCGTCGGTTTCCTCGGTGACGCGGACGAGCTCGAGGATGGACAATGGCGTCATGGTTCACTCCTGACAGGGCAACAAGCGGAGGCAGCCTCCGATCTCATGCGCGAAAATGGAGACTACCTCCATATGTGTCAATGTGATATTTGCGGCCGTCCATCACCGTGAAAAATTGATTTGAGGGCGCCCGCCATGTCCACGAATCCGTCTACCGACAAGGATGCCCTGCGGGCCGATGCGCGGAGAAACCGCGAAAGCATCCTCAAGACCGCGGCGCGCCACTTCGCCACCAATGGCGTGAACACCTCCCTCGATGAGATCGCCCGGGATGCGGGCGTGGGTCCCGGCACGCTCTATCGCCATTTCCCCTCCCGCGAGGCCTTGCTGGCGGCCGCGCTGATCGACAGACAGGCGGAAGTCCTGATCCGTGCCGATACCGCGCGCAGAATTGCGTCTTCCGAAGACGCGCTGGCCGCATGGCTGAGCGCCCTGCAGGATTATCTGAGCACCTATGACGGGCTCCCCGCCCCGGTGCTGGCGGCCATCGAGCGGGATTCATCCGTGCTGGCGCTTTCCTGCGAAACGCTGATCAGGCTGACCGGCGAGTTCCTGACCCGGGCCCAGGATGACGGCCACGCGCGATCGACGATAAAGCCCCGCGACCTGTTCCTCAGCGTGCTCGGCATCGCATGGGTGGTCAATCGCGAAGGCGTCGACGCGGACCAGCGAGCGGCGCTGGAGGCCATCATCGCCGAGGGCTACCGCAACGCGGGATGACCGCCGGCCGCACGAGATTCCGCAAAGGGGACATTCGGTCGTCTCGCGATCGCCGGATTTGACGGCCACGCTGCACGAATGGAGAAAGCCGCCATGACCGGGATGTCAGCACTGGCGCTCGCCCTGAGCGTCGTCGCGTTCGTGCCTGCGGCCTTTGCAGGGCCAGCGGATGAACTCGAAGTCGTGGAAACCCGCCCGCAGATGGAAGTCGTGCTGATCGACGCCGATTTCCTGCGGCCCGAGGATCCGTCGATCTCCATATTTGGCGGCACGACGCAATTTCTCGATGGGGAGACGATCCTGATCGAGCTGGCGTTGGACGAGCCGATCACTTCCCGGACGCTGGCCGCATTGAAGGCGGAAGATGCGCGCGGCGAGGTCCGGTTCTCCTGCGACGAGGCCACCTTGTACCTTGCGAACGGCACCCATGTCGCCCTCGCCGAAGGCTGCGTTCCGGCCGGGCAAACGGAGGAAACGCCATGAGAACAGGATTGCTCGCTGCATTGATGGCGCTGGCGATTTCGGGCGCATCCGCCCAGGAGCGAATGCTGTTCCCCGAAGCCACCGAGAGTGTTGAAGAACTCATCGAGCTCTATACGGACGAGGATTCGCAATGCAGGCTTTCCATGAGCCGGGACGTCCGGATCGCGGCGGCCTGCCATGCGCGATCCCTCTACGGCGCCGCGCTCAACGAGCGGGGTTGGTGCCTTGGACGCGAGACGGAAGCCAACGCGGATATGAGCTGGCATGAATGCGAAGCGGATTCGATGCGGTTCCCGGCGCTCGATTTCAACGCCTGGTAAGCCGCCGCGTCAGCCCTGCCGGGATTCCAGCCGCCGGCCATCGTTCCGGCTGAAGAAGTGAGCCCGTGCCGGATCGACCTGCAGGTGCAGCCTGTCGCCGGGGCGCGCGGCGATCCGATCCCGGGCGATCACGGTCACCGGCGTCGTGCCCAGGCTCACGACAACATGGGTGTCCGATCCGGTCGGCTCCACGGCCAGCACCTCGGCCGGCAGGCCGTTGGCGCCGATCTGCATATGCTCGGGGCGGATGCCGAGCACGACATCCTCGCCGCGCGCCGGACCCGCCTCCCCGACCGGCAGAAGCGAGCCATCCTCGAGCCGCAGCCGGGCATCGTCCTCGATGCGGCCGGATATGAAATTCATGGCGGGCGAGCCCAGGAACCCCGCCACGAACTGGTTCGCCGGACGGTCATAGAGGTCGAGCGGGGTTCCCATCTGCTCGACCACGCCGTCGCGCATGACGACGATCTTGTCGGCCATGGTCATGGCCTCGATTTGGTCGTGGGTGACGTAGAGCGTCGTCGTCTGCAAACGCGCATGCAGCGCCTTGATCTCGAGCCGCATCTGCACGCGCAGCTTGGCATCGAGGTTCGACAGCGGCTCGTCGAACAGGAACACAGAGGGACTGCGCACGATGGCGCGTCCCATGGCGACGCGCTGGCGCTGGCCGCCCGAAAGCTGGCCGGGATAGCGATCGAGCAGATCGGAGAGCCCCAGAATCTCGGCCGCGCGCTTCACAGCGGCGTCGAACTCGTGCTTCGGCGCCCGCTTGAGGCGCAGGGAGAAGCCCATGTTCTGGGCCACGGTCATGTGCGGATAGAGCGCGTAGTTCTGGAACACCATGGCGATGTCGCGATCGCGCGGCGCCAGATTGTTGACCACCCTATCCCCGATCGCCACCTTGCCGGCGGTGATGGATTCAAGCCCCGCCACCATGCGCAGCAGGGTCGACTTTCCGCACCCGGAAGGCCCGACCAGCGCCACGAACTCGCCATCGGCGATGTCGATGGAGACGCCGTGGATGACCTGCTGGCCCCCATATTTCTTTCGCAGCCCGGCAATGGTTATCGAGGCCATGTGCTTGCTCTCCCAGTGAAAAGCGGATGGCCGGGCGCATGAGGCGCCCGGCGCAGCGATGTCTATTCCGGCCAGCGGTCGTCGGGCCGCCAGAAACCGAGCTTGGGCGTGTTCCACTGGTCGGTGGGCAGGAACATGGTGCCGGGCGTGCGCAAATTCTCCTCGATGGCCTCGAGGTTGAGGTCGACGCCGAGCCCCGGCTTGTCGGGCACCGTGACATAGCCGTCGCTCATGTAATCGGGGTCGAGCCCGGTCACGAGCCCTTCCCAGAACGGCAGGTCGAGCCCGTGATGCTCGCAGGCGACGAAGCTCGAGATCGCCGCGGCGCAATGGATATTGGCCATGAAGCCGATGGGCGAGCCGGCGCAATGCAGTGCCGTCGGCAGGCCCTCCTCCTCGCCGTCATCGGCGATGCGCTTGGTTTCCAGCATGCCGCCCGAGGTCAGCAGGTCGGGATGCAGGATGTCGTAGGCCCGCGTGCGGATCGGCTCGCGGAAGCCGTCGCGCAGATAAAGGTTCTCGCCGGCCGCGATCGGGGTCAGCAGCGCGTCGGCCACCTTCTTGTGTCCCGGAGTGTCGAAGAAGGGCACGGGGTCTTCCATCCAGGCGAGGTCGTAGTCCTCGAGCGCCTGTCCGAGCCGGATGACCTCGTCGGCGGTCATGTAGCCCTCGCCGAAATGGTCGACGCAGAGCTGGATGTCATTGCCCACCGCTTCGCGCACCGCGCGTACGATCTCGGCGGCCGCCTCGATGCTCCTGCGAGTCAGCTTGGCGCCGCGCCCGGCGCCCGGCGCCTTGAACCACTTGCCGGCTTCATAGGGGTGATCGTAACGCGCGTCGTGCCCGATCAGGGCGTTGTCGGCCGTCTCGAACAGGCTGGGGCGCAGGTCGAACTTGATGAAGGTGAGGCCCCGGTCGCGCCGGCCGACCACGGCCTTGACGAAGTCCTCGACGCTGGGATTGTCGGGCGTCGGCGTGTCGCCATAGAGCCGCACGCGGTCGCGGAACTTGCCGCCAAGGAACTGGTGGCACGGCACGCCGTAGATCTTGCCGACAAGATCCCACAGCGCGATCTCGATGCCCGAGACGCCCCCGCCCTCGCGGCCCCAATTGCCGTAGCGCTTCATGGCGCGGAAGATCATGTCGACATGGCACGGGTTCTGCCCGATCAGCATGCTCTTGAACTGCAGCGCATTCTCGGCGTGGCCGGCGTCACGGACCTCGCCGAGCCCGTAGACGCCCTGATTGGTGTCGATCTTGAGGATCGGATAATCGTAATTCGAGGCGACGACGGCCAGCCGCATGTCGGTGATGCGCAGATCGGACGGCGCCGAGTGGGTGTTGACGGCGTTCTCGACCCGGCCGAGCTCTTTTTGAAGTTGCGTGTCCATTTTCGGTCTTCGTTGGTTCCTGGTTTCGCGGAGGTGGCGGC
>JAEWHZ010000099.1 GCA_023387585.1 Pseudomonadota bacterium | reverse complement strand
GGGCCCGATGGAAAAGGCGATGGGGTCGATGACGGGAAACGGCAAGGCAAAATCCTGTCGAGGCGTGAAGGCGACATTTCGGCGCTTAGCGCGCTCTGGTCAAGCGCCGAGGCTTTGCCTAAATGTCTGGTGAAGCCGCATCGCCACGCGCATGACAGGACAGCGCCATGAACCAGCCCAACCGGATTTTGGATGATCTCGGACGCCTGATGAACGGCGCGGCGGGCCTCGCCGACGGGGTCAGGCGCGAAGTCGAGACCCTGGCCCGCACCCAGGCCCAGCGCTTCATCAACGACATGGACCTCGCCAAGCGCGAGGAGTTCGACGCGCTGCGCGAGCTGGTGCAGGTGCAGGGCGAGGAGATCGACGCGCTGCGCCGCGAGCTGGCCGAACTGCGTACGGGCGCCAAGCCGAAATAGCCGCCACTTGCGCGTCGCCGTCATCTCCGACGTGCACGGCAACCGCCTCGCCCTCGATGCGGTGCTGGACGATATTCTGCGCGCCCGCTGCGACCTCGTCCTCTGCCTCGGCGACACCGTTTCCGGCCCGCTCGATCCCGCCGGCACCGCCGAGCGCCTGATGGACCTCGGCTGCCTGACGCTGGCCGGCAATCATGATCGCTGGCTGGTGGAGCGCGACGATTCCGCGCTCGATCCCGTCGACCGTTTCGCCCGCGCCTTTCTGGCGCCGGCCCATCTCGACTGGCTCGCCCGCCTGCCGGCCACCGCGATTCTCGAAGACGTGTTCCTGTGTCACGGCACCCCGCGCAGCGATTGCGAGAACTGGCTCGACGCCTGGTTTTACGACCGCCAGACGACGCTCCCCTCCGAGGACGCCGTCACCCGCCACGCCGCCGGCATAGCGCAGGCCGTCATGCTGTGCGGGCACACCCATATCGCGCGCATGGTGCGCCTGCGCGATGGCCGCATCGTCGTCAATCCGGGCGCCGTGGGCGTGCAGACGGTGCTTGGCGCCCCCGATGCGCGCTATGCCATCCTTGAAAACCGCGGCCCCGCCTGGTTGGTCGATTTCAGGACCGTGCCCTATGATTTCCACGCCGCCGCCCGCATGGCGCGCGACAACGGCTTTGAGGCCTGGCACGACGTGCTGGCCTTCGGCTGGGACGGCCCCGAAGGCCTGTTCTGAGCCCGCCGCACTTGACCCGCGCCCGGGCTTGGCGTTGATGTTGCTCATGACCGAAGGCCCGCGCCCCGCACTGATCTGGACCACCCCCAACCTCGTCACCTTCGCGCGGCTGGCGCTGATCCCGCTGGTCTGCCTGCTGCTGGCGCTCGATAATGGCATGGCGCGCTTCCTCGCCGCCCTGCTGTTCGCCATCGCCGCCGCCACCGACTGGCTCGACGGCTGGCTGGCGCGCAAATACGACCAGATCTCCCCGCTCGGGCGCATGCTCGACCCCATCGCCGACAAGCTCCTGGTGGCGCTGGTGCTGCTGATGCTGGCCTGGCAGGGCACTTTGGGCGGCTGGCTGATCGTGCCCGCGCTCGCCATCCTGTTGCGCGAGATCTTCATCTCCGGCCTGCGCGAATATCTCGGCGCCGAGCAGATCGTCGTCCATGTCACCGCGCTCGCCAAATGGAAGACCACCATCCAGCTCGTCGCCATCACCCTGATGATCCTCGCCCCCTTCGGCGCCACCATTGCGCTGCTGGCGCTGATCTCCCTGTGGCTCGCCGCGCTGATCACGCTGATAACCGGCTTCGAATATATGCGCGGCGCCTGGCCGCATTTTTCGGGCGAAGCGCCATGAACATCCGCTATTTCGCCTGGCTGCGCGAGCGCCTCGGCCGCGCCGAGGATTTTCTGGACGTCGCGCCCGCCGACACCGTCGAGCGCGTGGTCGACCGCCTGATCGCGAGCGACGAGGTCCTGGCGGCGGCGATGGAAAAGCGCGCCATCTTCAAGTTCGCGCTCGATGCGCGCGTCGTCCCGGCCTCGAGCGCGGTGGGCGCGGCGAAAACCCTCGCCATCCTGCCGCCCATGACCGGTGGTTGATATGAGACCGGTGGTTGATATGAAACCGGCGGCTGACATGGCCGGCGGCTGAGGAAAACATGCCCGTCTGGATCGGCTCCGCCCCCTTCGATGCTGGCGCCCGCCACGGCGCCTTCCTTTCCGGCCGCGCCGAGGCCGGTGCAGCGGTCAGCTTCACCGGGCTCGTGCGCGCGTCGCCCGCCGACCCGCTGCTCGCCCTCGAGCTCGAATGCTATCCCGAGCTGGCGCTGGCCGAGCTCGGACGTCTGCGCGAACAGGCCATCGCCCGCTTCGCCCTGCTCGACGCCGACATCGCCCATCGCTTCGGCCGGCTGGTGCCGGGCGAGACCATCATGCAGGTCTCGACCCTCGCCCCCCACCGCGCCGCCGCCTTCGACGGGGCGGCCTTCCTGATGGACTACCTCAAGTCGGACGCACCCTTCTGGAAGAAGGAGATTTTCGCGGATCGGGAGGTGTGGGTGGAGCCGCGCCCATCCGACGATGCGGCGCGGGCGCGGTGGCGCTGAACCGCGTCATGTCCGCGAAAGCATCACCCGCATTGTATGTCACCCCGGCGCAGGCCGGGGCCCATCTCCAAAGCCATCCATAGCCGCCACGGCGCTGTTCACTGCCAGATTCCGACGCCGCAATGCATCGCCGCAATCCCTCGTGATTGGCCCCGCCCTGCGGCGGGGTGACATCGTCGGGGTGGTGACGCGGATTTCTAAACCGGCCCCTCCACCACCGGCGCCGGGCTCCCCGCCCACACCATCCGATAAACATCTCCCTGCCGCACCGATTGCACCGCCGCCGGCCGCAGCGCGGCGATGCAGGTGCCGCCTTCATGCCGCACGGAAGGGTAGATGATGCCGTTCAGCCCCGCCGCCCGCGCGCTGTCCGCCAGCGCGTTGCCGGCCGGATAGGCCACCGCCTCGTCGGCCCCGAGTGCCGGATGCGCCGACAGCCCGCGCAGGTCGAAAAAATCGCCGGCAAGGCTCGACAGCATCTCGGCATATTCGACCGTGGCGTTGAAATCGCCGGCATCGGCCAGCATGCGCGTCAGGTGGTAGCCGACCTCGGCGAGGCAGGTGGCGACGTCGAGCGCGGCATACCACGCCCCCCGGTCGGCGCCGTTGAAGCGGTTGGGCTGCTGCGGGCGGGCATAGGCGAAGGAAGCGTTGATGAAGCGCGCATGCGGCACGTCATAGACCAGCTCGTTGGCGGCCAGCCCCGAAATGCCACGTTCCTCGGCGATCTGCCGGCTCGATGTCGCGCCTTCGATCTCGGCCAGCGCTTCCAGTTCCTCCGCCCCGTCGACCAGCGGGGTCAGAACGGCCGCGCGCAGGCGCGCCGTCGTCACCAGCCGCACGGTGCGCGGAAAGGCCTCGGTGGCGACCGGAACGTCATCCTCCGCCACTCACAGACCCCCGCGGATCGCATCGACATAGCGGCGTACCTCGAGCATCTGCGGAATGCCGCCCTTGATCATCGAATCGATCGGGCTCAGCCGCCCGAACAGCGGCGCCCTGTTGGCGAGCCGCACCCAGCGGTCGGCCATGGAATCGGCGAACAGCAGATGCAGCGCCTTGTAGATGCCGACCAGCGCCGAGATGCGCGTCAACTGGTCCTGGCTCAGCAGGCGGTCCCGGCCCTCCGGCTTGAGCCGCTCCCAGGTGCTGGTCGACACATCGAGCAGCGCCGCCGCCTGCTGCCCGGTCAGCCCCCATTGCCCGACGAGCCGCCGATAGGCCTTGAGCGCCACCTGCGACAGCCGCGCACGATCCGCTTCCCCGGAAAAATCCTGCCGCTCCGGCGGCGGAAGAGGCTGGGCGAGGGCTGTGAGCATGATGGCCTCCATCATTTGATGGTGTATATTTACACCAAATGATGGATGTCGGAGAAAATTGCAAGGGGAAGATGGTTCAACCCCTCCGATTGTCACCCCGGGCGGAGGCCCGGGGCCCATCACGAAGGGATACCTGGAAGCACCATGGTGCGGGTGACGCGCATTGGAGATAGGCCCCGGCCGGCGCCGGGGTGACAGACCGCGTGGGTGAGAGTGCGATGCGTAAACAACGCGGCGTGCGTGAACGCGCACCTGCGTCCACGCCCACAGCTCAAGACCGGCAAAAAAATATCAGGAAGCGCGGCGCACGCTGAATGCGACCACATCGGCCAGCACGGTGCGGATCTCGCTTTCCGGCAGCGGTGCCAGGGCCGCGATGGCGGCTTCGGCATGGGCCTCGGCGCGGTCCAGCGTGCGGCGCAGCGTATCGTGCCGGTTGAGGATGGCGATGACCTGCTGCACCTCGAACAGGCTGGCATCGGGCTTGCCGAGCGCCTGGGTGATCGTCGCGCGTTCAGCCTCGCTGCCTTCGGCGAGTGCGAGGATGATCGGCAGGGTCATCTTGCCCTCGCGCAGATCGTCGCCGACATTCTTGCCCAGCGTCCCCGACTGCCCGCCATAGTCGAGCGCGTCGTCGACGAGCTGGAAGGCGTTGCCCAGCTCGAGCCCGTAGCGGGCCATGGCCCGCCGTCCGGCAGCGCTGGCGCCGCCGGCCATGGCGCCGACCTCGCAGGCCGCTTCGAACAGTACGGCGGTCTTGGCGCGGATCACCTCGGCATAATCCTCGGCGGTGGTCTCGAGATCGCCGGTGCGGGCGAGCTGGAACACCTCGCCCTCGGCCATGGTGGCCGAAGCGGAGGACAGCACCGAGAGCGCCGCGACGTCGCCGGTCTCGACCATCATCATGAAGGCCTGGCCGAGCAGGAAGTCGCCGACGAGGATGGAGGCCTTGTTGCCGAAGACGATGCGCGCCGCCTTCTTGCCGCGCCGCATGTCGCTCTCGTCCACCACGTCGTCATGCAAGAGCGTCGCATTGTGCATGAACTCGACCGCGGCGGCGAAATTCACCGCCGAGCCGGCTTCCGCGGCGAAGGCGAGGGCGCTGGCCACGGTGAGCATGGGGCGCAGCCGCTTGCCGCCGCTGTCGATGAGATAGCGGGCGAGCTCGGGCACCATGTCGACATGGGAATCGGCACGTTCGAGGATCAGCGCATTGACCTTGGCCATCTCGGCGCCGGTGAGGGCCATGAGGCGCTCGACCGCGTTTGCCGGCTTGTCTATGGGCTTTTCCTGCGTGAGAACCGATACTGCCATTCCGAACCCCAACTGCTGCCGCTCGTGGCATGCGACCCGTGATGCGTTCGCGGATGGCAACGCAAGAACTCGCTCAAAGGGTGCGATGTCCCTAGACCACGACGCTGGTTTTGTAAAACGGCAAACATGCTCGGAAGATGCCTTTCTGGGCGG
>JAEWHZ010000082.1 GCA_023387585.1 Pseudomonadota bacterium | reverse complement strand
AGACCCATTTCCGGGTGAGAATCTCGACCCGCCATTTTGACGGGCTCGGCCGGGTCGCGCAACACCGCTTGATCAACGAGGCGCTGAGCGAGGAATTGCAGGCGCGGGTGCACGCGCTGGCCATCGAGGTCGTATAGGCTTTTCGCGCAGAACCCCGAGCATTCCGGCCCGCGGGGGGACAGGGCACACAAGACCATATCGGAGCGTCGGGCGCGCGGATCAAGCCTTGTCCCGTGGCGGCGGGGTCACTTTGACGCGGGTGATGCGCTGGCGATCGCGACCGAGCACCTTGAAGCGGAAGCCGTGGGCGGTGAATTCCTGGCCGATATCCGGAATGATCCGCGCCGCATGCAGCACGATGCCGGCAAGGGTGTTGGCGTCGTCGTCGGGCAGGGACCAGTCGAGGGCGCGGTTTATGTCGCGGATCTGCATGCTGGCATCCATGATGTAGCTGCCATCGAACTGGCGCTTTATGCCGTTGATCGGCTCGTCGTCGGGTTCGTCATGCTCGTCCGAAATGCCGCCGACGATCTCCTCGATGATGTCCTCGAGCGTCACCAGGCCCTCGACCACGCCGTATTCGTCGAGCACCAGCGCCATGTGCCGCCGGCGCTTGAGAAATTCGGAGAGCTGGGTGCGCAGCGGCATCGAAGCCGGCACGTACCACGGCTCGCTCATCTTGGCGCGGATGTCGAGGGCGCCGACATCGCCCTCGGAGCCGGCGACGGCGCGCAGCACGTCCTTGACATGGAGCACGCCGACGATGTTGTCGGGCTCGCGTTCCCACAGCGGGATGCGCGTATAGGCGCTGTCGAGCACGAGCGAGACGAGCTCGGCGGGCGGCGTGGCGATGTCGAGGCTCTGCATCCGGGTACGATGGACCATGACGTCCGACACGGCGAGCTCGGACAGATCGAGTATGCCCCCGAGCATGTCGCGCTCGCCCTTCTTCACCTCCCCTTCCGAATGCAGGTAATCGACCGTTCCGCGCAGTTCCTCATGGCCGGACAGTGCGTTGGCGTTGCGCGCATCGAGCCCGCATAGGCGCAGCACGCCGTTGACGATGGCCTGCACGGCCAGAGTCAGCGGCGCGAAGACGACCACGATCCAGCGCACGACGGGCGCAACGATCATGGCGAAGGAATCGGGGCGCAGCAAAGCGAGCGTCTTGGGCAGGACTTCCGAGAAGATCACGATCGCCGCCGTCATGGCGAGGGTCGCATAGGCGATGCCCGCCTCGCCGAATATCTGGATCAGCACCGAGGCAGCCAGCGTCGAGGCGAGGATGTTGACGACGTTGTTGCCCAGAAGGAGCGCCCCGATCAGCCGCTCCTTTTCGCTTGTCAGATGCTCGACGAGGTCGGCGCGCTTGTCTCCGGCGCGGCCGAGGGCGTGCATGCGGGCCCGAGAGGCGGCAGTGAGGGCGGTTTCCGAACCGGAGAAGAAAAAGCTCATCGCCAGCAAGGCGAAGATCGCCAGGGTGGTCAGCCATATGCTCATGCGCCGCGTGCCTCCTCCAGAAATTGGCGCACGGCTTCGGGGGCGACGTTCTTTTCGATGAAGGCCCTGCCGATGCCGTGGGTGAGGATGAAGGTCAGGGCGCCGCGCTCGACCTTCTTGTCCTGGGCGATGGCCTCCATCAGCGCCTCGATGGGGGCCAGCTCGCCGGGGATGTCGGCCATGCGGGTCGGCAGGCCGGCGGCGCCGAGATGCGCCACGACGCGCGAGGTGTCCTGCGAGGGCGCGAGGCCGAGTTTTGCCGAGAAGCCGTGCGCCAGCACCATGCCGATCGCCACCGCCTCGCCATGCAGCAGCCGGTCGGAAAAGCCCGTGATCTTTTCCAGCGCGTGCCCGAAGGTGTGGCCGAGATTGAGCAAGGCGCGCGGGCCGGTCTCCTTCTCGTCGATCAGCACCACGCGGGCTTTTGCGGCGCAGGCATGGGCAACGGCCTCGGCGAGCGCGGGGCCGCGGGCGAAGATGTCGCGGCGGTTGTCCTCGAGCCAGAAGAAGAAGCTTTCGTCGTCGATCAGCCCGTATTTCGCCACTTCCGCATAGCCGGCCGAGAACTGGCGCTCGGGCAGGGTGTCGAGGGCGGCGAGGTCGGCGAGCACCAGGCGCGGCTGGTGGAAGGCGCCGACGAGGTTCTTGCCCGAAGGGGAGTTGATGCCGGTCTTGCCGCCGACCGAGGAATCGACCTGGGCCAACAGGCTGGTGGGGATCTGGACGAAATCCATGCCGCGCCGTGCGATGGCGGCGGCAAAGCCGGCGAGGTCGCCGATCACCCCGCCGCCAAGGGCGATGACGAGGTCGCGCCGTTCGAGCCGGGCGGCGAGGAGCGCCTCGACGGCGTTCTGCAATCCGGCCCAGCTCTTGGTCGTTTCGCCCGGATCGAGAACGATCGTCGTCGCCAGCAGGCCCTGCGCTTCGAGCCCCGGCGCCAGCCTTTCCAACTGGGCGGCGGCGACATTGGCGTCGGTGACGATGGCGAAGCGCCGGCCGGGAAAGCGCTGGGCCAGAAGGGTCGCGGCATCGGCGAGCAGGTCGCGGCCGATGACGATGTCATAGGCGCGGCCGGGCAGCTCGACGGGAACGATGCGGGCTTGGCGCGGGTCGATCGGCGTCATCTTGGGCCTTCTTTCGCGATTCAGGAGGTGGGCAGCTCTTCTGTGGGCTCTGCGGCCGGGGCGTCGTGCTCGCGCAGGGCGGCGATGACCGCGGCGATCAGGTCGCCGGCGACGGATTCATGCGGCACGTCGCGCGAGACCACGGTGACGTCAGCCTCGGCATAGACGGGATAGCGCGCCTCGATCAGCGCCTTGAGGGTGGCGCGGGGGTCGGCGGTGTGCAGCAGCGGGCGGTTGGAGCGCTTGGAGACGCGGGCGAACAGCAGCTCGAAATCGGCCTTGATCCAGACCGAGACGGCGTGGTCGCGGATCAGGGCGCGGGTCTCGGCATTGATGAAGGCGCCGCCGCCGGTGGCGAGCACCAGGTCGGGCTCGCGCAGCAGCCGGGCGATGACGCGGGTCTCGCCGGAGCGGAACTCGTCCTCGCCGCGCTGGGCGAAGATCTCGGGGATGGTCATCTGCGCGGCGCGCTCGATCTCCTCGTCGCTGTCGACGAAACGCCGTTCGAGGCGCGCGGCGACGCGCTTGCCGACGGTGGTCTTGCCGGCGCCCATCATGCCCACCAGCACCAGCGGGCGGCCGGCGAGCAGGGCGACGAGCTCGCGGGCCCGCGCGGCGCGCCCGGCCCCGGCGCGCTGGCCGGGACGCGCCGTTTTCCCGCCCGGCTTGCGCGCGCCGTTCCGGCCGCGGGTCACGGTGCGGTCCCGGCGGGAAGAGGCGATGCGGCGGCGCGCGAAAGGGGCGTGTTCATGACCGGTTATCAAGCGATGGCTCGCCCTATTGTCAAGCTGGCGTACTTGATCTCGCGCGCCGGGGCCGCGACAGTCGTGCCTACGAGATCGAAACCTTTTGGTGCGAGGATCGGCCCTGTCGTCCCGCGCCGCCGAGAAACCGAGGCCCATGCCCAGCCTGATCCGCTTCATCATCCTGCTGATCTTCATTGCCGGCGTGATCTATGGCGGCATGGTGGCGCTGGTCGCCTTCGTGCCGATGGAGCAGCGCGAGGTGACGGTGCGGCTGCCGGCCAACGCCATTTTCGGGACCGAGCAGCAGGGCTCGCC
>JAEWHZ010000055.1 GCA_023387585.1 Pseudomonadota bacterium | reverse complement strand
ATGACCGGCGAGGCGCTGAAGCGCGACGTCAAATACGGCATCGACAAGCTCGGCGAGCTGCACCGCTTCAGCCGCGCGGCCGTTGCGACCGACAAGCAGTGGATCAAGGCGGTCACCGAGGCGGCGGACACGCTGTTCCCGCAGATCGAGGCCCGCGTGTTCACGCCCGACCAGAAGGAAGAGGCGCTGGCCTGGGTTTCCCGCCGCGACGCCTACGACGCCTGAACCCGGCCGGATTTGGTGGGCGGCACCTTCCCGTTGCGCCGCCCGCCATTTCAGGGCTTGCCTCAAACCCCCTGTTTCACTATGTCTCCGCCCAGTCGGGGCGTAGCGCAGCCTGGTAGCGCATTTGTCTGGGGGACAAAGGGTCGTCGGTTCAAATCCGGCCGCTCCGACCATTCAAATTCCAGCGCCGCAAGGCGAAGCGGGCCGCTCCATCGGGGCGGCCTTTTCATGTGTGGCGGCGCGCGGGGCGTCACCCTGCGCGCCGGTGCATTCGCGGTTCAGGCGCGCCGGTCGAACCAGGCCGGCACATAGGCCGCATCCGGCGAGCGGGCCGCGTTCTGCGACAGCCACGAGACGACGACGAGAGCGAAGAGCACGACCGAAATCTCGAAGCCGGGCACGCCGGAGGTGACGTGGGCCGAGAAGGCGAGGATCAGGTGATAGAAGAAGCCGGCATAGGCGAGCTGCGCCAGCCCCACCGGGCGCCGGACCAGCACGGCGAGAATTCCGGCGATCTTCACGAAGATCATCACGCCCACGAGATAGGCCGGATATCCGACCGCCTGGTATCCGGCCGCCGAGCCCGCGGGGTCGGATATGTAAGTGAAGACGCTGAACCCATAAAACGCGCAGAACAGAAGGGTAGTCACCCAATAGGCAGCCTTGGCGAACACAGGACTCTCCCGACAATGAGGTGGTGCGGCAGGCGAAAGGCATGGCCCCGAACCGGGCCGGGCGAAGCAGAGCACAATTGGCGGGCGGCGGGAAGGGCCGGGCCTTTGCCGGTCGCAACCGCAACGAGGCGCGCCCGATGACGCTTCTTTCCGCCACCGGCACGCTCGCGCGGCACTGGCAACTGGAGACCCCGCTTTCGGTGCGGCTGGTTTCGCGCTCCGAGAACGACGTCTTCGCCGTCGACGACGCCGCAGGCATTCGCCGCATATTGCGCCTGTGCCGGCCGGGCTATCAGAGTCGGGCCGGGGTGGCGTCGGAGCTGGCCTGGCTCGCCGATGTCGCCCGCTCTACCAGCGTGCCGGTGGCCGCGCCGATCCCCACCCGCGCCGGCGCGCCCATGGCCGAGCTGGTCGAGGCCGGCGAACAGCGCATCGGCGTGCTGTTTCCCTTTATCGGCGGCGCCGAGCCGGCGATGTCGGCCGCGCTCGTTCCCGTCTTCCGCATTCTGGGCGATCATGCGGCGCAACTGCATGCCCATGCCGCCGGCTTCGTCCGCCCGCCCGGCTTCGAGCGCCCCCGCCTGACGGGGCGCACCCTGCTGCCTGCCGACGGGTTGTGGGGCGACTGGCGCGCCAATCCCGATATCGACGCGCCGATGCGCGCGATGCTGGAAAAAGCCGCGCACCGCCTGAGCGAAACGCTCGACGCCTATGGCGAGGCCCCGGATCGTTTCGGGCTCATCCATGCCGATATGCGGCTGGGCAATCTGCTGGTTTCCGGCGACGGCGTGGCGCTGATCGACTTCGACGATTGCGGTTTCGGCTACCTGCTCTACGACCTCGCCGCAGCGCTGTCGTTTTACGAGACCGATCCGCTGGTGCCGCAACTGGTCGATGCCTGGTGCGACGGCTATGCCGCGCGCCGCCCGCTTCCGCCGGGAACGAAGATCCTGCCGGCCATGATCCTGCTGCGCCGCTTCGCGCTCACCGCCTGGATCGGCTCGCATGCCGATACCGCGCTGGCCCGCCGCCACCGTCCCGGCTATGCCGCCGGCACCGTGGAGCTGGCCGAGCGTTTCCTTGCAATCTAGCCGCCCAGCCCGAAGCCCAGCGCGATCAGCCCAGCGCCGCCGACGGCGATGCGCCACCAGGCGAAGGGCGCGAAGCCGTGCCGCGACACGAAGTCGAGCAGATATTTCACCACCAGCGCCCCGACGACGAAGCTGGCCGCGAAGCCGATGGCGATGTTGAGCCCGAGGCCGGGATCGATCATCTCCCGACTCTTGTAGAGGTCGTAGCCGAAGGCACCGGCCATGATCGGCAGGGCGACGAAGAAGGTGTATTCCGCCGCCGAGCGCTTGTCGGCGCCGAACAGCATCGCCCCGACCACCGTCGAGCCCGAGCGCGACACCCCCGGAACCAGCGACAGCATCTGGAACAGCCCGATGATCAGCGCCAGATGCAGCGGGTAGCGGTAGATGTCGGTGTGAACCGGTTTGAACGGCAGGCGGTCGACGATCAAAAGGATGATGCCGCCGATCAGCAGCGAGATGCAGATGACGAGCGGCGTCTCGTACAGCACCTGCTGGATGTAGTCGCGGAACAGAACCCCCGCGACCACGGCCGGCAGGCAGGTGATGACCACCGCCGCCGCGAAGTGCCAAGCATAGGCTTTTCCCGTCAGCGCATCGCGGATCAGGAGCGCCAGCCGGGTGAAATAGATGGTGACGATGCCGAGGATCGCCCCGAGCTGGATCAGCACCACGAAGGTCGCCGGCTGGCTCAGCCCGAAGAAGTGCCCGGCCAGCAGCAGATGCGCCGTCGAGCTGACCGGAAGGAATTCGGTAAGCCCTTCGATGATCCCCAGGAACAGCGGCACAAAAAGACCTTGATCGCCGTTCATGCCATCTCCTACAGCGGTTGAAGAGCCTGCCTCGCCATATCGCTCTAGACTGATTTGGCCGGCTTGACCAAGCCGGGCCGCGTCGGGAACAGGGAACAAGAGCCAACCATGCCGACCTTGCTTCATCATCCGCTCGATCCTTCGGCGCGCATCGCCCGGCTGATGCTGGCCGAATACGGCATCCCGACCGATCTCGAGCTGATAAAGCCCTGGCTGCGCGAACCCGATTTCCTCGACATCAACCCCGCCGCCAGCGTGCCGGTGCTGGTCGAGGAGGAGACCGTCGCAGCGGTCGGCCTGCTTGCCACCATCCATTATGTCGACAGCGTCTACGCGCCCGACGCGGTCGCCGGGCTGATCCCGCAGGACGTCGCCGCCCGCGCCGAGATGTGGCGCCTGTTCGAATGGGTGTCCGGAAAGTTCCACGACGAGGTGACGCGCTACATCTTCGAGGAGAAGATCGCCAAGCGCGACCAGCGCGGCGCCAGCCCCGACACCTCGGTGCTGCGGGCGGCCAAGGCCAACCTCGTCGAGCACATCCATTATTTCAACTATCTGTGCGCCACCCGCCGCTGGCTCGCCGGCGACGAGATGAGCCTCGCCGATTTCGCGCTGGCCGCCCATGTCTCGACGCTCGACTATATCGGCGATCTCGACTGGAACCTCGCCGGCGAGATGAAGGACTGGTACATGCGCATCAAATCGCGCCCCGCCTTCCGCACGCTGCTCAACGACCGCGTCACCGCGCTGCCGGCGGCCAAGGGCTATGCGGATCTCGACTTTTGACCGGGCCGGGCGCCATCGTCGATGAATTGCGCGCCCGCGCCGAAACGCTCGGCTTTTCCGCCTTCGGCATAGCCCCGGCCGATGCCCGCCGAGACCTGCCGCAAAAGCTCGAGACCGCGCTGGCCGAAGGCTGGCACGCCGATATGGAATGGATGGCCGATACCGCCGAGCGGCGCGGATCGCCGCGCGCTTTGTGGCCGGAAGCGCGCTCGGTCGTCATGCTCGGGCTCAACTACGCCCCGGACGAGAACCCGATGGCCACCCTCGGCGAGCCCGGCATCGGCACCATCTCGGTCTATGCGCGCAACCGCGATTATCACGACATCATCAAGGGCCGGCTCAAGGAGCTCGCGGGCCTGTTGGCCCGCCGCTCCGGCGCCGAGGTCAAGGTGTTCGTCGACACCGCCCCGCTGATGGAAAAGCCGCTCGCCGAGGCGGCCGGGCTCGGCTGGCAGGGCAAGCACACGGTGCTGGTCAGCCGCGAATTCGGCTCCTGGCTGTTTCTGGGCGCCATCCTCACCAGCGCCGAGCTGCCTTCGGCAAAACCCCACCGGCAAAGCTGCGGCAGTTGCCGGCGCTGCCTCGACATCTGCCCCACCGATGCCTTTCCGGCGCCCTTCCGGCTCGATGCGCGCCGCTGCCTTGCCTATCTCAGCGTCGAGCACAAGGGACCGATCCCGACGCAGTTCCGCAAGCCGATGGGCAACCGCATCTATGGGTGCGACGACTGCCTCGCCGTGTGCCCGTGGAACAAGTTCGCCTCGGCGACGAGCGAGATCAGGCTGATGGCCCGCCCCGAGCTGATGCGTCCCGATCTCGGCGAATTGGTGCGGCTCGACGATGCCGGTTTCCGCGCGCTGTTTTCGGGCTCCCCGGTCAAGCGAATCGGCCGGGCACGGTTCTTGCGCAACGTGCTGATCGCCATCGGCAATTCCGCCCTGCCGCGCTTTGTCCCCGAAATCGAGGCCCGGCTGTCCGACGAGGCCCCGCTGGTGCGCGGCGCCGCCATCTGGGCGCTGGGCCAGCTCGATCCGGAACGGGCGAAGGTTTTGGCCGCCTCGCGCCTCCTCGCCGAGCCCGACGCCGATGTGCGCGCCGAATGGCGGGATTTTTCCCGATGAGCGTCGTCATCTTCGGCATGGGCTTTTCGGGTCGCGCCGCTGCCGCGGAACTGCGCGCCGGCGGCATCGAAACCATCGACGGCACCAGCCGCACGCCTGAAGGTGCGGCGCAGCTTTCGGCGCTCGGCTTTGCCGGCCATGTCTTCGACGGCACCGCACCGAGCGAGACTTTGCGTCCCGCCCTGCGCGATGCCGGCGCCGCCATCTTCTCCATCGCCCCCGATGAGGCGGGCGATCCTTCCCTGCGCCATCACGCGGCCGATCTCGACGCCGCGCCCCGGCTCGACTGGCTGTGCTATTATTCGACCATCGGCGTCTATGGCGATCGCGGCGGCGACTGGGTCGACGAGACCGGCGCAACGGACACCACCAGCGCCCGCGCGCAACGCCGCATCGGCGCCGAAAACGCCTTTCGCGATTACGCTCGAAGCCGCGGCATACCGCTCTCAATCCTGCGGCTCGGCGGCATATACGGCCCCGGCCGGTCCACCTTCGACAAGCTGCGCCAGGGCACGGCGCGGCGCGTAATAAAACCCGGCCAGGTGTTCAACCGCATCCATGTCGCCGACATCGCCCGCATCACCGCGCTCGCCGCCGCGCGCCGGCTCGACGGCATTTTCAACCTCACCGACGACGAGCCCGCCCCGCCGCAGGACCTCGTCGCCTTCGCCGCCGATCTCATGGGCGAGACCCCGCCGCCCGAAATCCCCTTCGAGGCCGCCGGGTTGAACCCCATGCAGCGCGCCTTCTACGCCGACAACAAGCGCGTCTCGAACGGCGCCATCAAGCGGGCGCTGGGAATCGAGATGCTGTTCCCCAACTGGCGCGACGGCCTTCGGGCCATCCATGCGGGCAAAGAATGAACGTCAAGCCCGCCAAATCCGCCCCGCAGCGCATCGTCCTCCAGGGCCGGTTCGTTCGCCTCGAGCCGATCGAGAAACGCCACGCGCCGGACCTGTTCGCCATCGCCCAGCGCGAAGGCGAGGTTGAACGCTTCCGCTGGCTGCTCAGCGAGGCGCCGGGCAGCGTCGCCGAAATCGAGAACTGGATCGCAACGAACGATGCCGGTCCCGACCGCTATGTCGCGATCGTCGACAACCGGACGGGCAGGGCGGTCGGCCGCCAGGGCTGGCTGCGCATCTTCCCGCATCACGCCTCGATCGAGATCGGCGGCGTCTATTGGGGCCCCGCCATGGCGCGCACCCCGCTGGCCACCGAAGCCCTTTACCTGTTCGCCCGCCACGCCTTCGACGATCTCGGCTACCGCCGCTTCGAATGGAAGTGCAACGACCGCAACGAGGCTTCCAAGGCGGCGGCGCTCCGCTTCGGCTTCACCCCCGAGGGCCTGTTCCGCCAGGACATGATCGTCAAGAACGAAAGCCGCGACACCGCCTGGTTCTCGATCATCCATAGCGAATGGCCGGCCCTGCGCGCCGAATATGAACGCTGGCTCAGCCCCGGCAATTTCGACCCCGAAGGCCGCCAGAAGACGAAGCTGGCGGCGCGGCGCGAATCCTAATTCTGCCCCGCCAGCCGCTCGATCGCCGCATCGAGCAGCGCAAGGTCCTCGGCCCGGCTCAACCGGTGGTCGCCGTCGGGGATCAGCGTCAGCGTCACCGGGTCGTGCAGCAGATGGGTGACGAGCCTGACGGCATGCGCCTGCGGCACGTCGGGGTCCTGCCCGCCCTGCAGGATGACGATCGGGCAG
>JAEWHZ010000051.1 GCA_023387585.1 Pseudomonadota bacterium | reverse complement strand
ACAGGCCGGCGAGCAGGAAGAAGGGGCGAAAGCCATAGGACAACACCGCCGGCCCCGACCTGGCGATGCCCCGCGGTATGCCGCCGCTGGCCGAACGGGTGAAGAACACGTGGCTACCTGTAACCGTAAACGACACCCCACCCTGCCACGTATCGCCACCGGATGTCTTTGATCCCCCACAAGGAGGGCGGGCGCGTTGAAACTCGTTCATCGCACTGATCGGCAGCGGCCGGCCGAATCGCATCGGAGCCCACCAGCTGATTGAAATTGAATGCAAAACACATCTGTTCTGGCCTGAACGCCGATAATCCGGCACTAAAAAAAGTGTTTGCACGCAAAGTGCATTAAGTTAGAACACCGCGAAACTTCACACCTGTCGCAGGAGGCGAGATGTTCCGCGGGGTCTTTCCCATGCTCCCAACACCGTTCGACGAGGACGGCAATGTCCGTTTCGACGACCTGTCCGCGCTGATCGAGCTCGCGGGGCAGGACGGTGTGCAAGGTCTGTCGGCTCTGGGTCTCGCCGCCGAGGTCAGGAACCTGACGGTCGGGGAGCGCAAGGCGATCACCGAGCATCTGGTCCGTGAAGTCGGTGGCAAGCTGCCGCTCCTGATCGGTGTCAGCGCCGACGACACCGATTCCGCCTGCGATCTGGCGGCCCATGCCGACACGCATGGCGTGCAGATGGTGATGGTGGCCCCGCCCGTGGTGAAGAACGGCCTGTCCGAAGACCGGCAGGTGGACCATTTCGTCAGGGTCGCCGCGGCGGCGGGCTCCGCCAAGGTGATGTTGCAGGACGCGCCGAACGAGCTCGGCGTCTACCTGCCGGGTTCCGCCATCATCCGCATCGTCGAGCAGGCGCCCAATGTGCGCTATGCCAAGCTGGAGGGCGCCAATACCGGTCAGGCCGTGATCGACCTGCTGCAGGACGGGCTGGACGGGCGTCTCAGCTTTTTCGGCGGCACCGGCGGGCTCCATTACATGGACCTGCTGGATGCCGGCGTGACCGGCGTGATGCCGGCTTTCGAGGCGCCGCGCAACTTCGTGGAGATCACCCGCCTCTTCGAGTCCGGCGACAGGCAGGCTGCCCGTGCGCTCCATGCGCGGCTGATGCCGTTCCTGGTGTTCAAGGCACAGTCGCTGGCGATCTCGGTGCTGGTGATCAAGGAACTGCTCAAGCACAAGGGCGTCCTGAAATCGGCGCATTGCCGCATCGCGCCGCCCCTCAAGCCGTGGAGCGTATCGACCGCCATGCGCCATGCCGAATCTGCCGGCCTCCTGACGCAGGACGGTTCGGCATGAGCAGCATCATCCGCAGCATCGAGCTCACCCAGTTCGCCTACGACGTGGAATTGCCCCAGACGCGGTATCCGGCGATCTCGCCGCGCCGCAAGCTGCGCCGCTTCGCAGTGTCCATCACGACCGAGGATGGCCTGGTCGGCGATTATGTGTGCAATGGCAATGCCATCATATTCCAGCAGGCGGCCTATCTCGCCCAGTTCATGATCGGGCGCGATGCCGAGGCCCGCGAAGGCATCTACGACGATCTCAAGCGCGAAATCCGGCAATTCGACCACATGGGCCACGGTGCGCTGGACATCGCGCTATGGGACCTGGCCGGAAAGAAATACGGCTGCTCCATCTCCAAGCTGCTGGGCGGCTATCGGCGGGAACTGCCGGCCTATGCCTCGACCTTTCACGGCGACAGGGAAGGGCGGCTGGACAGCAAGGAGGCTTATGCCGACTTCGCCGAATATTGCTACGAGCTCGGCTATCGCGCCTTCAAGATCCATGGCTGGAACGACGGCAATCCGCGTGAGGAAGCCGAGAACGTCCTGCACTTGGCCGGACGCGTCGGCGGTCGCATGGCGCTGATGCTCGATCCGGCCTGCGAGATACGCACCTTTGCCGACGCGCTGTATGTGGGCAAGGCCTGCGATGAAGGCCGTTATCTCTGGTACGAGGATCCGTTCCGCGACGGCGGGGTGTCGGCGTTCGCCCATCGCAAGCTGCGCGAGATGATCTCGACGCCGCTCCTGATCGGAGAGCATGTGCGCGGCTTCGAGCCCAAGGCGGACCTGGTGCTGTCCGGCGGCACCGATTTCGTGCGCGCGGATCCCGACTACGACATGGGGATCACCGGCGCCATCAAGATCGCGCGGCTGGCCGAAGGCCTGGGTCTCGATGTCGAGTTCCATGGCTGCGGCCCGGCACAGCGCCACTGCATGGCGGCCTGCCGCAACAGCAATTACTACGAGCTTTCGCTCGTCGGGCCGGGCGACGGCTGGTCGTCGCCCTATTTCGCCTGCGACTTCTCCGATGCCCTGGAAAGCGTTTCCGCCGACGGCACCTTCCCGGTGCCGACCGGCCCGGGCCTCGGCGTCGAATACGACTGGGACTTCATTCGCAAGGCGGCAATCGACAGCAAGGTCATCGGAAAGGCCTGAGCATGGCGCTTGCGCGCAACAACCGCTCGCCAGGAGGAGCGAAACGATGATCACACGACGCAAACTGCTCAAGATCGCGGGTGCTGCCACCGCCGCGACGGCGCTGACCGGCAGGGCATTCGCCCAGGACGTGCGCCTGCGCGGCGCCTGGTGGGGCTCGCAGGAACGCACCGATCGCACGCTGGCGGTGGGCCGGCTCTTCACCGAAAAGACGGGGATCGGCTTCGTCGGCGAAGGGGCCGGCTGGGCCGATTACTGGCCGCGCGTCGCGACCCAGGTGGCCGGCGGCAATCCGCCGGACATCCTGCAGATGGAGCTCAGCACGCTGGGGGAATACGCCGAGCGCGGCGCGCTGCTGGCGCTCGATCCCTATGTGGGCGGCGCCCTGGATATCTCGGATTTCGACGAGAGCCAGGTCGAGGGAGGCAAGGTCGACGGCACCTTCTACGCCGTCAGCCTCGGGGCCAGCGCCAATGGCCTGATGATCATGACCTCGGCATGGGAGGAAGCGGGCGTCGCCATACCCACAGCCGAGACCTCATGGGAGGAGTTCGGACGCAAATGCGAAGAAGTCACCAAGGCGCTCGACCGGCCGCAATTCTTCGGCGCGCAGGATTCGAGCGGCATCGAGGCAGCGATCGAGGGGTGGCTGCTGCAGCGTGGAAAGCTGCTGTACACGGCGGACGGCCAGCTCGGATACGACGCCGAGGACGCGGCCGAATGGTTCGCGATGTGGGCTGATTTCAGGGCCCGCGGCGCCTGCGTGACACCCGACCTGCAGGCGCTGGATCAGGTGAGCATCGAGACCTCCATGCTGACCCTTGGCCATTCGGCCTCGTCGCTGGGTTCGGCCAACCAGCTCGTCGGTTTCCAGGCGGTCAATCCCGACACCGTCGTGCTGACGCCGCTGCCGCGCCTGGGCGACGATCCTTCCAACGGCGTCTACATCAAGCCGTCGCAGTTCTTCTCCGTAGCGGCGGCCTCGAACAATCCCGACGCAGCGGTGGACTTCATCAACTTCTTCGTTCGCGACCCGGAAGCCGCGGCCGTTCTCGGCCTCGAACGGGGCATACCGGCCTCGCCCGCCGTGCGCGAAGCCCTGAGCGGGCATATCGACGAGGTCAGCCAGCGGGCGGCGGACTACATCACGCTGGTCACGCCCACGGCCGCACCGCTGCCGCCCGCCGCACCTCCCGGTGCCGCGGAGATCAACGCCACGCTGAAGCGCGTCAGCGAGGAAGTCGCTTTCGGCCAGCGAACACCCGAAGAGGGCGGCGCGAGCCTCGTCCAACTGGCAACCGAAATTCTTGAGCGCGCCTGAGGGGCGCAAATCATCCATCCGATGAAATGGGAGGAAACACGATGACCATCATCCTGAATCGCCGCCGTCTTCTGAAGGGAAGCGGCGCGCTGGCCCTGCTGGCCGCCGCCTCGGGCTCGAAGGCATTTGCCCAAACCGTGCGCCTGCGGGGCGCCTGGTGGGGCTCCGTGGAGCGCGTGGAGCGCACCATGGAGGCAGCGCGCATCTATGAGGAGAAGACCGGCGTGGTCTTCCAGGGCGAGGGTCCGGGCTGGGGCGATTACTGGCCGCGGCTGGCGACGCAGGTCGCCGGCGGAAACCCGCCGGACATCGTGCAGCAGAACCACAGCACCATCTCGGAATATGCGCGCAACGGCGTGCTGCTGCCGCTCGACGAATATGTCGGCAACGGGCTGGATCTGAGCGATTTCGACCAGGTGCAGATCGATGCCGGCACGGTCGACGGGCAGTTCTATGGCGTGAGCCTGGGCTATTCGGCCTTCGGCATGATCGTCAGCCGTCCCGGCTGGGAAGCGGCGGGGCTCGACCTGCCGGGCATGGAGACCACCTGGGACGATTTCGGCCGCATGGCCGCGGAAGTCACCCAGGCTTCGGACCGGCCGAACTATTACGGCGTGCAGGATGCAAGCGGCGTGGTCGGCGCCCTGCAAAGCTGGGTGCGCCAGCGCGGCAAGGACCTCTATACCGCCGAAGGCGACCTCGGCTATGACGAGGAAGACGCCGCCGAATGGTTCGCGCTCTGGGCCCATCTGCGCGAAACCGGTGCCTGTCCGCCGGCGGAATTGCAGGCGCTCGACCAGCTCAACATCGAAACCTCGATGCTGACCCTCGGCCATGCCGCGTGCGCCTTTGCCTATTCCAACCAGCTGGTCGGCTATCAGGCGACCAATCAGGACCCGCTGGCGCTGGCCCCGGCGCCCATGGACAACGGCGATGAATCGCACGGCGTCTACCTGCAGCCGGCCCAGTTCTTCTCCGTGGCGCGGGCGAGCGATTTCCCCGACGAGGCCGTGGCCTTCATCAACTTCTTCGTGCGAGACGAGGATGCGGCCGAGGTGCTGGGCGTCGAGCGCGGCATGCCGGCTTCGGCGGCGATCCGGGAGTTCCTGACGCCGAAACTCGACCAGGGCAGCCAGGACATGGCGGCCTATCTCGAACTGGTCGGCCCGACCGCCGGCCCCATGCCGGCGGCACCGCCCGCCGGGGCCACCGAAATGAACGCCATCCTCAAGCGCACCAGCGAGGAGGTGTCGTTCGGCCAGCGGACCCCGCAGGAAGGCGCCGCCGCGCTGATGCAGGAAGCCGACCGGCTGCTGGTCCCGGCATGAGTGGCGGAACCGCCTGAGAGATTAAGGGCCGGCAGCAGGATTTCGGAGAAGCCAGGATGACCCATGCACTGACAGATGCCGGCCCGGCCGCGTCGAGGTTCCGCGGCGCGCTTTCGCGCCTGTGGAAGCGGAACGCTGCCGGATACGGTTTCCTGCTGCCATGGTTCATCGGCTTCTTCGGCCTGATCCTGGGGCCGGCCCTCATATCGCTCTATCTGTCGTTCACGCAGTTCAACCTGCTGAGCCCGCCGCGCTGGACGGGCGCAGCGAATTATGTGCGCATCGCCACCGCCGATGCGCAGTTCCGCGACGCCATGCGCGTCACGCTCTTCTATGTCGCCATCTCGGTGCCGCTTAAACTGGCATTCGCCCTGCTCGTCGCCATGGCGCTCGACAGGGGCACGCGCGGCCTGCCGCTCTATCGGGCGATTTTCTATCTGCCTTCGCTTCTGGGAGCGAGCGTCGCCATCGCCGTGCTGTGGCGCCAGCTGTTCTCGGGCTCGGGCCTCGTGAACGCGGTGCTGGCCAATTTCGGCATCCAGGGGCCGAGCTGGATCTCGACGCCGCAATATTCGATCTACACCCTGATCATCCTCAGCGTGTGGCAGTTCGGCTCGCCGATGATCATCTTCCTCGCCGGGCTGCGCCAGATTCCGCGTGACATGTACGAGGCCGCGAGCATGGACGGCGCCTCGCGCTGGCGTCAGTTCTGGAAGATCACACTGCCGCTGCTGACGCCGGTGATCTTCTTCAACTTCATCGTGCAGACGATCGACGCATTCAAGGCGTTCACGCCGTCCTTCATCATCTCGGGGGGCACCGGCGGGCCGATCAATTCGACCCTGTTCTACACGCTCTATCTCTACCAGGAGGCCTTCGCCAATCTGAGGATGGGCTACGCCTCGGCGCTGGCCTGGATCCTGCTGGTGATCATCGCCCTGTTCACGGCCTTCTCGTTCCTCTCATCGCGCTACTGGGTGCATTATGACGACTGAAGTCCGGGCCGCGATGCCCTCGGAAGAACGCAAGCGCCACCCGGCGGCTTCCCTCGTCATCCACGTGCTGCTGGTCGGCGCCTCGATCCTGATGCTCTATCCGCTGATCTGGATGCTTTCCGCGTCGTTCCGGCCGGATTCGGAGATCTTCGGCTCGGCCTCGCTGCTGCCGACCGAATTCACGCTCGACGGCTACATAAGGGGCTGGTTCGGCCTTGGCGTGCCGTTCGGGCAGTTCTTCTGGAATTCTTTCGTCATTTCAGTGCTGTCGGTGGTGGGGAACCTCGCGGCCTGCTCGCTCGCCGCCTTCGCCTTCGCGCGGCTGGAGTTCGACGGCAAGAAATTCTGGTTCGCACTGATGCTGGGCACGCTGATGCTGCCCTATCACGTGGTGCTGATCCCCCAGTATGTAATGTTCCTCAATCTGGGCTGGCTGGACACTTTCCTGCCGCTGGTCGTGCCCAAATTCCTGGCGGCCGACGCCTTCTTCATTTTCCTCATGGTGCAATTCTTCCGCGGCATCCCCAAGGAGCTGGACGAGGCGGCCATGATGGACGGCTGCAGCCCGTGGCGCATCTACTGGAAGATCCTGCTGCCGCTCTCGACGCCGGTGCTGGCGACGGCCGCGATCTTCACCTTCCTGTGGACCTGGGACGATTTCTTCGGGCCGCTGATCTATCTGAGCGACATCCAGAACTACACCGTGCAGGTGGCGCTGCGGTCCTTCG
>JAEWHZ010000344.1 GCA_023387585.1 Pseudomonadota bacterium | reverse complement strand
GGCTGCTGGCGCTGCTGCGGGCCGGCACGGTGGTGCCGAAAAAGCGCGTGGCGACGCGGCCGACCCGGGCGAGCCGCGAAAGGCGGCTCAAGGGCAAGCAGCAGCGCAGCGATATCAAGAAGATGCGGCGCGCGCCCTCAAACGGGGATTAGGGCGCTTCCAGCTCCGGCAGGTCGTCGACCGAGCAGGAGAGGATGGCGGTGTTGACCGCCTGCGACTGTTCGGGGGTAGGCTCGGGCGCGGTGACGGCATCCCACAGGTTTTCGGTTTCGACGGTGTCGAGCATGCAGGCGCAATAGGCGGTGCAGTATTGCGCCGAGGCGCCGGTGGCCTCGCAGCCGCTCTGGCAGGTGCGGTTGAAGCTGTTGACATTGGCGACGGGCGCCAGCGTGGTGCTGGCGAGCGGGGTGAGGGCGGCCAGCAGGATCGGCTGGTGGATGAGGTAGATCGGCAGCGTCAACCGGCCGATGACGGCGAGCGCGTGAAGCGGGCCGCGCGCCTGCCAGCCGGAGAGACGGGCGAACAGGCCGTGCTCGCGGGCCAGCTTTGCGAGGCCGATGCCGATGAGGCTGGCGCCGAGCCAGGGGAAGATCGGCACGAGGTCGTTGGTGGGCGGATGCACGGCCCACAAGCCGATCCAGGACAGCGGTTTGGCCTCGAAGATTTCGCTGGTCCACAGATAGGGCGCGGAGAAGATCGCGGCGCCGATGGCGAGCGTCAGCGCGGGAGGGAGGCGCAGGAAGGCGAGGCCGATCAGGCTAAACAACGCGATGGCGTGCAGCACCCCGAAGTAGACGAAGGTTTCCGGGAAGGCGATGACGGTGCCGATGGTGACCAGAAGG
Organism: Pseudomonadota bacterium; assembly: GCA_023387585.1. Lineage (GTDB taxonomy): Bacteria > Pseudomonadota > Alphaproteobacteria > Rhizobiales > Devosiaceae > Devosia. The sequence goes on along the minus strand of JAEWHZ010000344.1, from coordinate 16,493 downwards.
GCGGCGCCGCCGATGATGGCGAGGCGGCGCCAGAAGGAGCGCCAGCGAATGCCATCGCCATGCGAGAGGACGAGGCCAACGCCGGCCAGGAAGACGAAGGAAAACAGGAGGCTACGGGCGAACAGCACCCAGAGGGGATGGGTCGAGACGTCGGTCTCGATCAGCCAGAGCAGGCTGAGGTCCCAGAAGAAGTGATAGACCACCACCCCGACAATGGCGATGCCGCGGACGAGGTCCACGGCATCGATCCGGTTCGGGCGGGCGCTGAAATAGCGCCCGGCAATCGTGGCAACGCTCATCGGGCGCGGGCGTCGATCGTGACCTTTTCGAGCAGAACGGTCGGGTCGCGCTCGGCCTGCATCAGCTCGGGCAGGCCGATGCCGGCGGCATCGTTGGCGGTGACGTTGATGGTCACGCCCCGGCCGTTGCGCAGGAACGCGCCCAGCGCCTCGGCGACGCCGGTGGCGTGGGGCGTGCCGCCGAGCAGGCCCATGGTCATGCCCTCGACGACGCCGGCCAGCATCGGCCGCATCTGGGCGGCGCTGGCGCCCTGTTCGGCGCCGGCCAGGGTCATGAAGAGCTCGATGCCGCCGTAATCCTCGACATCGACTTCGAGGTCGGTGACGGTCAGGCCGCCGGCGGTGGCGGTCGCAAGCTCGAGATCATCCGAGAACAGGTCGGCGACGGCGTTGGCGATGGTGCCGGATGCGGCGATGCTGAGCAGGTCCTCGCCCTCGACCGACAGGCGGGACACGTCGATGGTCTCGCCGGCCTCGTTCCAGCCAAGCTCAAGCGCGAAGCCGAAATCGAGCTCGTCGATGCCGAGGCCAATGAGCATCTGCAGGCTCTCATCGTCTATCCCGGGCGGAATCTGCAGGCGCATATTGGCGGCCTCGGTCGAGACCGAGGTCGGGACGGCGTTGACATAGTCGGACAGGGTGAGGTCGAAGCTGCCGATGCCGCCGATGATGCGTTCGCCGGTCTCCGGATCGGGCACGTCGATATCGACGCCCGAGACCGAGAAGCCGAAGAAGGACGGGATGAGCCGGCGCGCGTTCTGTTCGAACCAGGCTTCGCCGATATCGTCGGGCACCGAGGCGAGCAGGGCGACCTGCTCGGAGAAGTCGATCCCCTTGAAGACCGCTTCGGCGACGGACACCGTGCCGTCCTCGCCGCCGCCTTCGACATCGAGGCTGAACCCGTTCAGGCTGATGGCCGGATAGATGCCGGGCTCGAAGCCGTCCATCGTCGCCGAGGCGACGGTCAGGGTGATGGTCTGATCGCCCTCGGTGCCGGCGCAGTCCAGCCCGTTCATGCTGATCGGCGCGGAGCGGAAGGACGACAGCATCTGGGCATAGAAGCGAACGAAGGTGGCGACGTCCTGTGGGGAAGGATTGTCGCCGGCCGCCTCCAGCTCGGTGGCGAGCTCCATCAGTTCGCCGAAGGACATGCTGAGCGGCCTGGCGCTGAACTCAGCGGTTTCGACCGAGCCGAAATCGCAGCTGAAGTCGGCGCTCGACACCGACCCGCCGCTGAAGGTGAAATCGGTATAGATGGTGGTGAAATCGTCGGACTGCGCCTCGACGAGGCCGTAAACGCCGAGCAGGCCGCCGATATTGAGACCGCTCGCGCTCATCGGGCCGAATTCGCCTTCGTTGCCGAGCGAATCCGACAGCCCGCCCGAACCGATCTCGGCCGATGCGGCGACGCCGTCGACGATATCCGACAGGACGATATCGGCATAGACGAACTCGCCCGAATTGGAGACGCCTTCGATCTCGCTGGTGTAGCGCACGACGATCTCGGGAATGGTGACGCTCGATGCGGTCAGGCCGGCGAGCTGGCCGAACTGCTCGCTCGCGCCGCTTTCGAGGATGCTTTTCAGGGTGGTGGCGTCGATGGTGGAATCGACTGCGGTGACGTCGCCGATGCTGACGGAAAAGCTGGCGGCGGTGGTGGGCGCGACTGTGGTTTCGACCTGCCCGGTGGTCGCGGCAGGCTTTTCCTTCTGCGCCGATGCGGGCAGGGCAGGCAAGGCCACCGATAGCAGGGCAGCCGAGGCCAGGGCGGCCAGTACGGGGCGTTTACGCTGTTTCAGGCTCATGCTTCTCTCCTCGGATCACGCCGGTGGCGCGCACTGTGTTTCACGCGGTGCGGGGACGCAATAGAACGGCTGTGCAGTCGAACGGCGGTGCGGGTCCCTCGGTTCAGTAGATCGTGGTCAGGACCTCGAAATCCTGCGGCGGGCCGGGCTGAACCTCGAACTCGCGGTTGAAGACGTCCTCGCCGCGCCGGGCGAGGACCTGGTAGTCGCCGGCGGCGAGCACGGTTTGCGGAAAGGCGCCGATCTCGGTGTAGAGCGTGGTGCCGTCCAGTTCCTGGACGGTCCACTCGACATCGGCGATGGCCTCGCCGCCCGGCTCGGAGACGAGGCGGAACGAAACCTCTGCCGCCTGATGGTAGAGCGTGGCGTCGGTCAGTTGGCCGGGTTCGACGCGCAGATCGGCGCGGACCTCGGCATTCACCGAACCGAAGCGCGAGACGACGTTGTAGGTGCCGGCGTTCAGGGTGACCATTTCGCCCGGCGACAGGGCTTCGGCGACCAGCGCGCGCCCGGCTTCGTCGGCGGAGGTCCAGACGTCGAAGCGCAGCATGTCCAGCGGCGCCGGCACTTCGGGGGTCACGGCGGCGTTGAGGCGCAATCCGCCGGCTTCGAGGGCGAGCGAGAGCGCGTTCTGGCCGGGATTGACGGTGACGGTGTCGCTGGCCTGGGCGCGGCCATAGGCGACATGCACCACATATTCGCCCGGCGGCAGCGACAGGCTGGCGCGCGCATCCTCCGAGCGGGTGATGAGCGGCATTTCGCCCTGCGGGTTGGGGCGATTGCCGAAGACGCGCCAGACCAGCCCGCTTTCGATGACGTCGCCTTCGCTCGAGATGCGCGCCTCGAGGGAAACCGGCTGGGGGGTGTCGATGGTGATCGCCTCGATGGCGTCGGTGGCGCTGACCGAATCGTCGCGCTGCGGGCGGGGACGGGGCAAAGGCGGCATCTCGCCATCGGCCTGCTGCGCCAGCGCCGAAACGGGCGCGAGCGGCGCCTGCGGCATGGCCAGCAGGGCGAGCAAGAGGACCGGAATCTGCCCGAGGCGGACCAGGCGCATATCGTCTCCGAACGCGATGCCGGCCCATAGTGGGGTTAAATGGGGAAAAGCTGTGGCCGGCGGGAAGGATTTACGGGCTGGCGCGGGCCGAGGCAATCGGGCAAAAGCACGGGCCGACGACGTGGTGACGATGTGGAGGCTGGCATATGGCCGAAAACGAGGCGCTGACGCGCTATCTGCTGACCCGGCGCTCGGTGGGGCCGGCGTTCCTGGCGGAGCCGGGGCCCGACGCGGAACAGCTCGACACGCTGCTGCGGATCGCGACGCGCGTGCCGGACCACGGCAAGCTGGCGCCGTGGCGGTTGATTCTCTATTCCGGCGCGGGCCGCGAGAAGGCCGGCGCGGCGTTGGCCGAGCTGGTGCGGCGGCGTAATCCGGATGCGGACCCGGACCAGCTCGGCGTCGAGGCGAATCGCTTCCTGCCCTCGCCGCTGGTGGTGGGGGTGCTGTCGACGGCGGCCGAGCATCCGAAGATTCCTCACATCGAGCAGCTGATCTCGGCCGGCAATGTCGCGTTCAACCTCGTTCACGGCGCGCATGCGCTGGGCTTTGCCGCGCAATGGGTGACGCGCTGGTACAGCTATGACGCGGAGGCGGCCGCGGCGCTGGGGGCGCGCGAGGGCGAGCAGTTCGTGGGGTTCGTCCATATCGGCACGCCGACGACGGCGATCGAGGACCGGACGCGGCCCGATCTCGAGGCGGTGGTGACGCGCTACGAAGGTCCTTAACGGGCTCTTAACCCTTGTAAGCGATTGGTTAAGACATCGTTTCCTGCGAGGGCCGGTCCGAAATGGGCGTTGAGCCGATCTCCATTCCGCAGAACCTCGCGCGCGTGATCAACGCGGCGGGGCAGCGCAATGGCGTGGATTTCGGCTATCTGGTGCAGACGGCGATCCGCGAGAGCAGCCTGAACCCGGCGGCGCGGGCGCGCACGTCGAGCGCGGTGGGGCTGTTCCAGTTCCTCGAATCGACCTGGCTGCAGGTGGTGAAGGAAGAGGGGCCGGCGCTGGGCTATGCCGATGCGGCGCGGCATATCACGCGTACGGGCTCGGGCGATTATGCGGTATCCGACCCGCAGAGACGCCGGGAAATCCTTGCGATGCGCGAGGATCCGGCGATGGCGGCGGACATGGCGGCGGCTTTCACGCGCATGAACGGGGACTATCTGGCCGAGCGCTTCGGGCGGTGGCCGAGTGCGGGGGAACTTTATATCGCGCATTTCCTCGGGGCGGCGGGGGCGGAGAGGCTGTTCGAGGCGGGGCTGGAGAATCCCGACCAGATCGCGGCGCGGCTGTTTCCGCGCCAGGCGCAGGCGAACCGGACGATTTTTTACGATAACGGCCAGCCGCGCACCATCCGCCAGCTCTATCGGGCGCTGGTGTCGCGACATGAAAATACCGGGCCTTCTCCGGCGTTTACGGCGCAGCAGATGGCTGGCGAAACGCAGGCCGCGGCGGCGGCGCCGCCACAGGTGATCCCGTCGCGCTATGCGGCCGAGAATGCGCATTTCACCGGCATGTTCAGGCCGCCGGCGGTGACGCTGCCGCCGCTGCCGCCGCCGGGCGAGAGCGCAGAACAGGATTTATGAACGCCGTTCGGCGCTTGATGAACGGTGAACCGGCATGGTGAACCGTTCCTTAATCCTCGCGCGCTAAAGCTGCCCGCCAGAGTGCGGAGTGGCGCGATGATCGGTTACGGCGAGTTCATGGCCCTGTCCCAGTCTCCGGACAGCGAGGAGCGGGGCATGGCGGCGCATCTGGCGGCGCTCGCCTATCTCAACCACAAGGGTCCGGCCGACGAGCAGGCGGCGCTCTATGCGGCGCTGTTCGGATTTCTCGAGGACCGCTCGGTCAAGGTGCGGGCGGCGCTTGCCTATGGGCTGCTGCATTCGGCACAGGCGCCGCGCCCGCTGATGCTGGCGCTTTTGCAGGATGCGGCGGTGATCGCGCGGGCGGTGATGCAGCATTCGCCGGCGCTGGTCGATGCGGACCTGCTGGCGCTGGCTCGCGGGGCGCCGGCGGACGAGCTGATGTGCCTCGCGCAGCGCGAAAACCTGTCGGAGCGCCTCGCCGATGCGCTGCTGGCGCGCGGGATCGTCGAGATCGACCTGGTGGTGCTGCGCCGCAACGAGCCGGCGCTGAGCGCGGAACGGCTGCGCGACAAGGCGAAGGGTTCCGGAGACATTCCGGCGATACGGGGGGCGCTGCTGGCGCGGGCGGAACTGCCGGCGGATGTGCGGTTGGCGCTGGTCGAGGCGGCGGGGCAGGCGATCGCCGGGCTGCGGATCGTGAGGGGCGCGATCGCGCCGGAGCGGCTGGCGCGGCTTTTGCGCAATGCCGAGGACGCGGCGCTGGCCAATATCGGCGAGCGCGACGCTCAGGACGAGGCGGCGGACGGCTTTGCGCGCCATGTGATCGACACGGGACGGCTGAACACGCGCCTGTTAATGCATGCCATGGTGCACGGGCAGGCGATGTTCTTCGCCGCCTGCTGCGCGACGCTGTCGCAATTGCCGCAGCGCAAGGTGTTCGCGGTGCTCGGTTCGGGCAGCCGCACGGCGCTCAACGCGCTGTTCGTGCGCTGCGGGCTGGAGCCGGGGGTGCGCAATCTGTTCGCGCGGCTGATCGACTATGCGCGCAGCGTCGATCTCGCCGACGATTTGGCGGCGCGGCATTATGTGGTCAACGCGCTGACCGAGGATTTGCTGGCCGAGCATGACGGGGCGGTGCCGGACGAGCTGGCGGAAGCCTTCGCCTATCTGGGCGAGCAGAACGTCGTTCTGGCGCGAAGGGCGGCGAGGGGCGTGCTGGCGAGCTTTGCCGCGGAGCAGCCGGGGACGGCGCTGGTGTTGCCCCAGGCCGAGCGGATGGCGTTGCCGGCTGCATAAAACAGGTTGGAGCATTTCTTGTTCTGATTGAATCAGAACAATAGCTCTAAGTCTTTGATTTGTCTCGTTTCCGATCCCCGGATCAAGTCCGAGGAGCAAAAGTGGTAGCCACTTTTTCTGGAAGCGCTCTAGTAGCGGAACTGCTCGATCAGCACGCGCTCCTCGAGGCTGGTGCCCGGATCGAAGAGCAGGGTGACGCCGGCGGTGTCGTCCTGGCGCACCACGACATCGACGACATTCTTGAACTCGACATTGTCGGCCACGGCGCTGACCGGGCGTTTTTCGCGCTCGCGCACGTGGAAGGCGACGCTGGCGTGGTTGTTGAGGATGGCGCCGCGCCAGCGGCGGGGGCGGAAGGGGGAGATGGGTGTGAGCGCGAGGAGCGGCGAGCCGACGGGCAGGATCGGCCCGTGCGCCGAGAGATTGTAGGCGGTGGAGCCGGCGGGGGTCGACAGCAGGATGCCGTCGCAGATCAGCTCGTCGAGCCGGATCTCGCCATCGACGAGGATCTGCAGCTTGGCCGCCTGATAGGTGGTGCGGAACAGCGACACCTCGTTGAGCGCCAGCGCGGTGTGCGAGCGGCCCTCGGCGTCCACCACCTGCATTTCGAGCGGATAGATGACGGTGGCCTGCGCCGCCGCGAGGCGGGCATGCAGGTCGGTGCGGGCGAAATTGTTCATCAAAAAGCCGACCGAGCCGAAATTCATGCCGAACACCGGCACGTCGCGGCCCATGACCGAATGCAGGGATTGCAGCATCAGCCCGTCGCCGCCCAGCGCGACGACGACATCGGCTTCCTCGACGCTGTAGGAGCCATAGGCCGATGCGAGCTCCAGACGGACCGCATCGGCTTCGTCGGTTCCGCTGGCCACGAAGGCGATGCGCTCGAACGTCACGTCCGCTCCCCCGATTGACGGCCGTGGTGCCGGCAGCAGGATTCGAACCCGCGACCCACTGATTACAAATCAGTTGCTCTACCAACTGAGCTATACCGGCGCTGTCCGGTGGCTAGAGCCTTTCCCGTTCCGATTGAATCAGAACAGGGGCTCTAAGTATTTGATTTGCCGCGTTTCCGAACCGCAAAAATGGGAGCCACCTTTGCTGGAAACGCTCTAGCATTGCGGGCGTTTTGGCGCAAGCGGAGGACGTTGCCTTGGGGCTATGGCGCATGCGAGGCTGGCGGCTGAATTGCCTATAGGGAGTCGCCCGCATGAAAACCCGCGCCGCCGTCGCCTTCGCCGCCGGAAAGCCGCTCGAAGTCGTCGATGTGGATCTCGAAGGCCCCAAGGCCGGCGAGGTCCTGGTCGAGATCAAGGCGACCGGCATCTGCCATACCGACGATTTCACGCTGTCGGGCGCCGATCCGGAGGGGCTGTTCCCCTCGATCCTCGGGCATGAGGGCGCGGGCGTGGTGGTCGAGGTCGGGGCGGGGGTGACCAGCGTCAAGCCGGGCGACCACGTCATTCCGCTCTATACGCCGGAATGCCGCGAGTGCCCGTCCTGCCTGAGCCGCAAGACCAATCTTTGCACGGCGATCCGCTCGACCCAGGGGCAGGGGCTGATGCCGGACGGCACCACGCGCTTCTCGTTCGAGGGCAAGCCGATCTATCATTACATGGGCTGCTCGACCTTTGCGAACCACACGGTGCTGCCCGAGATCGCGGTGGCGAAGATCGATTCCACCGCGCCGTTCGACAAGGTCTGCTATATCGGCTGCGGGGTGACGACGGGCGTCGGCGCGGTGCTCAACACCGCCAAGGTGGAGCAGGGCGCGACGGCCATCGTTTTCGGGCTCGGGGGCATCGGGCTCAACGTGATCCAGGGGCTGCGGCTGGCCGGCGCCGACATGATCATCGGCGTCGACCTCAACGATTCCAAGAAGGAATGGGGCGAGCGCTTCGGGATGACGCATTTCGTCAATCCGAGCGAGATCGGCGAGGAGCTGGTGCCCTATCTGGTCAACATGACCAAGCGCGGCGCCGACACGATCGGCGGGGCGGACTACACCTTCGATTGCACCGGCAACACCACGGTGATGCGCCAGGCGCTGGAGGCGAGCCATCGGGGCTGGGGCAAATCGGTGGTGATCGGCGTGGCCGGGGCGGGGCAGGAGATATCGACGCGGCCGTTCCAGCTGGTGACGGGACGCACCTGGATGGGCACGGCCTTCGGCGGGGCGCGCGGGCGCACCGACGTGCCGCGCATCGTCGATTGGTATATGGACGGCAAGATCGAGATCGACCCGATGATCACCCATACGCTGCGGCTCGAGGACATCAATCGCGGCTTCGAGCTGATGCATTCGGGCGAGAGCATCCGCTCGGTGGTACTCTACTAGCGATGCGCGGCGGGACGGTCGAAAGCGTCTCGGCCTCGGCCGGCCACAGTTTCTCCAAACCGGCGCAGCCGGATATCGAGCTGGTCGCGGGGCTGGGCGTGCGCGGGGACGCGCATGCGGGGGAGACGGTGAAGCACCGCTCGCGGGTGCGGATCGATCCGACGCAGCCCAATCTGCGGCAGGTGCATCTCATTCCCGGCGAGTTGCTGGACGAATTGACGGCGATCGACCCGAGGGTCGGGCCGGGGGCGCTGGGCGAGAACATCACCACGCGCGGCATCGACCTGATAACGCTGCCGCGCGACACGGTGCTGAAGATCGGCACGGCGCGGATGCGGGTGACCGGGCTGCGCAATCCGTGCAAGCAGATCGAGGATTTTGGTGAAGGCCTGCTGGAGGCGGTGCTGGAGCGCCGGGCGGACGGTACGCTGGTGCGCAAGACGGGCGTGATGAGCGTGGTGCTCGAAGGGGGCGTGGTGCGGCCGGGCGATGCGATCGAAATCGAGCTGCCGCCGCTGCCGCATGCGGCGCTGGAAACGGTGTGAGCGGAGCGCCGAGCCTGTTCGTCGATGCCGATGCCTGTCCGGTGAAGGACGAGGTTTTACGCGTGGCCGAGCGGCATGGGCTGGCGGTCATTTTCGTGTCGAATGGCGGGATAAGGCCGTCGCGCGATCCGCTGGTGCGCACGGTGGTGGTGTCGCAGGGGGCGGATGCGGCGGATGACTGGATCGTCGAGGCGGCCGCCGCAAACGACATCGTGGTGACGGCCGACATTCCGCTGGCGCGGCGGGCGCTCGACAAGGGGTGCCACGTGATCGGGCCGACGGGGCGGGCCTTTACCGAAGCCACGATCGGCATGGCGCTGGCGATGCGCGAGATCAACCAGCACCGGCGCGAGACCGGGGAAAGTCGGGGCTTCAACGCCAGCTTCACGTCGCGGGACCGCTCGGCATTTCTCAGCGCGCTCGAGGTGATGGTGCAAAATGCGAGGCGGGCGGCCTCTTAGGGGACCCCCACCTAGCCTCCCCCTGATAGGGGGAGGGACCGTTCCGCGTTCGCGACACCATCGAGTAGAGCTCGATCTCTCGATCCCTCCCCCTATCAGGGGGAGGTGAGGTGGGGATATCCACCGTTGAGGGGGGTACCCACCGATGAGCCCTCCGTATTTTTCGATCCGATGCTTTCGGCAACCGAACGTTAACCATAATCGCAAGAAGCTGGCCGCGCGTTTCGAGAGCGGGGCCGGGTCGTGCTGCGGTTGTTGGGTGGGTTGGCGGTGCTGGCCGTGTTGTGCGCGGGATGCGCGCGGGCGCCGGAGCCGTTGCATACGGCAGCGGTCGATCGCGCGCTGAATTACGGGATGCGCCAGGCGGCGCTGGAGCAGAAGATGCCCGAGAGCCTGACCCGGAGCAGCACTTTGGCCGGGCGCGTGCTGAGCGTCGCTTCCACCGACGAGATCGTGCTCGGCCCGCGCGAGGTGGTGCTGACCTTCGATGACGGGCCGCGCCCGGGGCGGACGGACGCCATTCTCGACACGCTGGCGGCGCATGGGGTGCACGCGACCTTCCTCGTGGTGGGGCAGGCGGCGCGGCAGCATCCGCAGCTGGTGCAGCGCGTGGCGCTGGCCGGGCATACGATCGGCACGCATACCTTCAGCCATCCGCGGCTCGACCAGATGTCGAATGCCGATGCCATGGGCGAGATCTTCGCCGGCGAGGAGGCGGTGGCGGCGGCACTGGCGCCGATCGGACGGACGCCCTCGGCCTTCTTCCGCTTCCCCTATCTGGCGCAGACGGGATTGCTGCGCACCGGGCTGGGGCATGCCAATGTGGTGGTGCTGGACGTCGATATCGACAGCCAGGACTACGTCCGCCAGACGCCCGCCGAGGTGATGGCGCGCACGCTGGAGCGGCTGGAGCGGCGCGGCAAGGGCATCATCCTGTTCCACGACATCCATCCGCGCACCGTCGCCATGCTGCCGGATTTTTTGACGGCGCTGCGCGAGCGCGGCTATCGCGTGGTGCATCTGCGCACGCGCCAGCCGGCGCCGGACGGCACGATGATCCTGGCGCAGGCGGGGCCGGGGTCCTGATCCGGCGCGTTACGTTCCGGCGGTGGCGGCGAACAGGGCGATGGCGGCGGCGTTGGAGACGTTGAGCGACTTGATCGGGCCGGGCATGTCGAGCCGCACCATCTCGTCACAGAGGCTGCGGGTGCGCTGGCGCAACCCCTTGCCTTCGGCGCCGAGCACGATGGCGAGGCGCTGGCCGGCGGGGCGCGGGCGCAGGGGGGCGTCGGCCTCGGAATCGAAGCCGAGCACGGTGAGGCCCAGCGATTTGAGGTGCTCGAGGCTGTCGCCCAGATTGCGCACCTCGATCACCGGCAGCTGGTCGAGCGCGCCGGAGGCGGCTTTGGCCATGACTCCGGTTTCGCGCGGGGAATGCCGTGCGGTGGTGATGACGGCATCGGCGGCGAAGGCGCAGGCCGAGCGCAGCACGGCGCCGACATTGTGCGGGTCGGTGACCTGATCGAGCACGACGACGAGGCGCGGATCGGAAAGGTCGGCGAGCCCGAAGCGGCTGACAGGATCGACCTCGAGCGCCACGCCCTGATGGACGGCATCGGCGCCGAGTAGCCTGTCGAGCTCGCGCGGGGTCGTCTCGCGCGCCGGCATGTCGACGGGGCCGGTCTCGCGCAGCCGCATCAGCGCGTTGGGCGTCGCCAGCAATTCGCGGCGCACGCGGCGCGGATTGTCGAGCGCGGCGCGCACGGTGTGCAGGCCGTAGAGATAGACCGGGCCGTCATCGGGATCGCGGCGGGGTTTCGGGGGGAACTTGTTGCGGCTCACGGTGCGCCCTTCGGTGGCAATGGCGCCAGCGTTAGTCGCTCGCGCCCTCCGCGGCAAGCAGGCTCGGCGTGAGGCGGAAGTCGTTGCCCTCGGGGAGCAGCTGGCCGCCGTCGATGACGATGGTGGTGCCGGTGATGTAGCTCGCTTCGTCCGAGGCGAGGAACAGGAAGGCGTTGGCGACGTCGCGGGCGGTGCCGAGGCGGCCGAGCGGGATGGCGCTTTCCATGTCGGCGATGAAGTCCGGGCCGCGATGCTCCTGCATGGCCTCGGTGAGGATGTTGCCGGGCTCGACGCCGTTGACGGTGATGCCGTAGCTCGAGAATTCGAGCGCGGCCGAGCGGATCAGCCCGTTGATGCCGGCCTTGGAGGCGCCGTAATGGCCGTGGCCGGGGCTGGTGACGTGCGGGCCGGTGATCGAGGAGGTGAACAGCATGCGGCCCGCGCGCTGGGCCTTCATCGGCGGCAGGGCGGCCTTGGCGGCGTTGAAGCTGCCGCGAAGGTTGACGGCCATGACGCGGTCCCAGTCCTCGGGCGTCGTGTCCTCGATGAGCTGCCAGGGGTAGATGCCGGCGTTCTGGACGATGATGTCGAGCCGGCCATGGGTCGACAGGGCCAGATCGACCAGGGCCTCGGCGTGGTCGTAGCGGGCGATGTCGGCGGGCAGGAAGGCGGCGCCGATCTCGTCGGCGGTGGCGCGGCCGGCCGCCTCGTCCCGATCGGCCAGCACGAGGCGGGCGCCTTCCTCGGCGAAGCGCAGCGCCGTGCCCTTGCCGATGCCGCGGGCGGCGCCGATGACGATGGCGACCTTGCCGTCGAGCCGTCTGGTCATGCGAGTTTCTTCCTGAGCGATTGCTTGAGCGTGTCTAGGAGCACGGCGGCGAGCACCAGCAGGCCGTGGATGACCTGGGTGAAGTGGGCGGGAAGGCCCATGAGGTTGATCGCCGTGTTGATCGAGGAGAGCAGCAGCACGCCGGCATAGACGCCGGGCAGGGCGCCGACGCCGCCCTTGAGGCTGACGCCGCCGATGACCACCGCCGCGAAGGCGTTGAACAGCATGCCGGTGCCGAGATTGGCCGTGGCGCCGGAGGTGCGGATGGACAGCAGCCAGCCCGCCAGCGCGGCGATGGCGCCGGAGATGGCGAAGGCGGTGATCAGCACCTTTTCGACCTTGATGCCGGCGCGGAAGGCGGCGACCTCGTTGCCGCCGATCATGATGAGATGACGCCCGAAGCGGGTCTTCGCCAACAGGAACGAGAAGCCCACGAAGCACAGAATGGCGATATAGGCAGTGAGGGGGATGCCGAGGACGCGCTGGATGCCGAGCCAGCGCAGCTCGCCGGCAAGGCTCTGCGCCGAGCGTCCGCCCGACAGCGCGACCACGAGGCCACGCACCCAGATGAAGGCCGCCAGGGTGACGATGAAGGCATTCATCTTCACCTTGACCACCAGAAAGCCGTTTATGGTGCCGATCGCCGCGCCGACGGTCATGCCGATGAGCATGGATACGGGGACGACGAGCCATCCCGGCGTCAGCGTCAGCCCCATGCCGATGCCGGCGGAGGCGAAGAGCATGCCGGTGACCATGGCGCTCAGCGCCGCGACCGATTCCACCGACAGGTCCATGTGGCCGGCGATGATGACCATGGCCAGCCCGATCGACATGACGCCCAGAACGCTGGACTGCTCGATGATGTTGGCGAAAATCCCGGCCTGGAAATAGTTGGGGATGGTGAGCGAGAAGATCGCGAGCACCGCCAGCAGGATGAACCAGACGAGATTGTCGAGCACGAATTCGAGCCCGAAGCGTTGGCGAGGGGTCATCGCAGTCTCTTGGAAAAAGGGACGGAAGGTCCCTCCCTCGTGAGGGAGGGACCGGACAGGATCACTCCACCGAGGTGATCGGATCGGCCGGCGGCTGCAGATTGCCCCAGAAGGCGGGGTTGTCGACATTGTCCGCCGTGATGGCCGCGCCCGGGATCTTGATGGTGGGACCCCAATCCTCGATGGTCAGCACCGAGTTCAGGCCGATGACGTCGTACTCGCCGGTCTCCAGTTCCTCGCCGGCGACGATCTTGTCCATGAACATGGCGACCGCGGCGGCCTGGGCATAGAGTGGCTGCTCGACCTCGACCTGCATCCAGCCATCGCGGATGAGATCGAGCCCGACCGGGGCACCGTTGGAGCTCATCACATAGATGTCGCCGGGCTGCTTGCCCGCCGATTCCAGCGCCGCCACCGCCGCGACCGACAGGTGCGCGGCGTGGTTGAAGATGATGTCGATATCGGGATTGGCCAGCAACTGGTCGGACACGATGGTGCCGGCATTGCTCGCTTCCCACATCAGGGCCGGATGGGTGATGATCTGGACATCCGGATAGGCGGCCATGCGCTCCTCGAAGCCGGCCTGGATGTCGAGGGTATACGGATCGCCCGGATCGCCCAGCACCTGCAGGATCTTGCCCTCGACGGCGCCGTTCTTTTCGGTGAGCAGGCGCACCACCTCCTCGGCGGCGACATGGCCGATCTCGATGGTTCCGGCGACCGAGGTGAAGTCGGATTCGGTCGAGGAGATCTGGCGGTCGAACTGGATCACCGGGATGCCGGCCTCGCGAGCGGCGTCGACGGAGGGCGCCAGCGCGTTGAAATCGACCGCGGCGAGGATGATCGCATCGGGCGAGAGCGCGATGACGTCGTTCATCTGCGACTGCTGCAGATCGGTGCGGTTGTCGGCGTTCAGCGTCGTCATGTCGTAGCCGACCTGGCCGAGGAACATTTCCAGCGCGCTCACCGAGCCGGTCTGGAATTCGTCGAGCAGGGTGGGCACGAGATAGTAGATCGTGCCCTTGCTATCCTGGGCGATGACCGGGGCGGTCATCGCGGCGGCAGTCATAATGGCTGCCGCGCCAAAGGCTTTCAGCAGTTTCTTCATGGTTCTCTCTCCTTGCCGCCGGATTGTTCTAGGTTGCGCCAACGGCCGGTCCGGCACCGGCCATGGTTTCGCCCGTGATCAGGCCGATCACGGAATCTGCATTGGTCTCGTTGCGGCGCACATCGCCCGCGACGACGCCCTGGCGGATGACCACCATGCGGTCGGCGACCTGGAAGGCCTGCTGCATGATGTGGGTGATGATGATGACGCCGATGCCCTGGTCGGCCACGCGGCGGATCATCTCGAGGCCGCGCCGCGTCTGCTCGACGCCGAGGGCGGCGAAGGGCTCGTCGAGCAGCACCAGCTTGCCGCCCCAGTGGACGAACCGGTTGAGCTCGATCGCCTGGCGCTGGCCGCCGGACAGGTGCTCGACCTTGGTGCGCATGGAGGGGATGCGGGTGCCGGCATCGGCAAGCGCCTTGGTCGCCAGCGTCTCCATGGCCCGCTCGTCGAGGACCGGGATGCCCATGAAGGAGCGGGTCAGCTCGCGGCCCATGAAGAAATTGCCGACCACGTCGACATTGGTGCACAGCGAGAGGTCCTGATAGACGGTCTCTATGCCCGCCGCCTTGGCCTCGGAGGGCGATTGCGGGCGGTAGTCGCGGCCCTCGAAGGTCATGCGGCCGGAGCTGGGCTGGAGCCCGCCCGAGATGATCTTGACGAGAGTGGACTTGCCGGCGCCGTTGTCGCCGAGCAGGGCGATGACCTCGCCGCGGCGAATCGAGAACGAGATGCCCTTGAGGGCTTCGACGGCGCCGAAATTGCGGGTGATGTTGTCGAGAACGAGCAGGGGCTCGTCCTTCACGGGATCGCTCATCTTCACGGGATCGCTCATGCGGCCACTCCATCGGCAAGCGGGTCATATCCGGCGCGGTCGGCGATGAGCGTCAGGTCCTGGCCGGGGGCGAGGACGCCGGAAACGGCAAGCGCCGCGGCGCCGCGCAGCACCGACTGCCGGTCGCGCGAGGCGACGAGGCGCGGGATCTTGCGATCATAGCGGGCGGCGACGGAAACGGGCAGGCCGGGTTCGAGCCCGGCGAAGCAGTCGAGCAGGGTCTGGCTGGCCATGCCGCCGAGAATGATGGCCTGCGGATCAAACAGGTTCTCGATGGTGATCACGGCATTGCGGAAGACCGGCGCCACCTCGGCGACCCATTCGGCTTCCGTCTGGCCCTCGGGACGGCGCTCGAAACTGTCGAGAGAGACATATTGCTCGAGGCAGCCGCGATTGCCGCAGGGGCAGGGGCGGCCATCGGGAACGATGGGGATATGGCCGATCTCGGTGGCGTTGCCATGCGCGCCGCGCGCGCTCTGGCCATCATTCACCATGGTGCCGCCGAGCCCGACGCTGAAATGCAGGTAATAGAAATGGCGCAGGCCCATGGCTTCGCCATAAAGCCGCGTGCCGAGGGCAGCGGCGGTGGTGTCCGAGGCGAGGAAGGCCGGCAGCCCGGACACCTCGTGAAGGCGCGTGCGCACGGGAACGTCGTCCCAGCCTTCGAGCGTGGTGGGGCCGACGAAGCTCATGGCCTGGACCTCGAACGGCCCGGGAATGGCCATGCCGACGCCAAGCAGGCGCCGGCCGCCGGCCTGCGCGCGCATCTCGGCGACGAGTTCGCCGACGAGCAGGAAACCTTCATCGGGGGACGGGCGGGCGACCGGGCGCGAGGCGCTGGCGACAATGTCGCCGGCGAGATTGATCAGCCCGGCCTCGACGCCGACCGGGGTGAGGGCGATGCCGATGGCGAAGGCGCCTTCGGGATTGAGCCGCATCACCTGCGGGGGGATGCCGCGCCCGCGCGGCTTTTCGCGCACGGCGAGGAGATAGCCCAGCTCCTCGAGCTCGCGCACGATGGTGGAAACCGTCTGCACGGTGAGCCCGACATGGGCGGCGATGTCGTTGCGCGAGGCGCTGCCGCGGGCACGGATGAATTCCAGCACGATCCGCCGGTTGTGCGGCCTGGAAAGCTCCTGATTGGTGCCCTTGAGCGTCATCGCTGTCCCCCTCAGCTTGAGCCGAGGCTAGGAAAGGGGGATTTTAGAGTCAAGCGAATTTCAGAAATCGGCGTTAAGGTAGGGGTGGCGCAAGGCGGCGCACGGGAAATTGAGCGTGACGGATCAGGGGATCGCTGATCTAGAAGAGCCCGGTTTTTTTCGGGGTCTTCAGATGCAGAACTATCTTTTTCTCGCCACCGCCATCGTCGCCGAGGTGATCGCCACCAGCGCCCTCAGGGCCACGGACGGTTTCACCCAGCTCGTTCCCAGCGCGATCGTCGTGGTGGGCTATGCGGCCGCCTTCTTCTTCCTGTCGCTGACGCTCAAGGCCATAC
>JAEWHZ010000036.1 GCA_023387585.1 Pseudomonadota bacterium | reverse complement strand
TCGGCGTGTTCGGCCTGTCGTTCTACGACCAGAACCGCGACACGCTGAAGGTCGCGACCGTCGACGGCGTCACCCCCTCGCTCGAGACCGTCGCCGCCGGTGAGTATCCGGTCTCGCGTCCGCTCTACTTCTACGTCAAGGGCGAGCATCTCGGCGCCATCCCGGGCCTTCAGGAGTATGTCGAGTTCTTCCTGTCCGACCGCATGATCGGCCTCGGCGGCACGCTCGAGAACGCCGGCCTGATCCCGCAGCCGGAAGACGAGACCGAAGCCGCCCGCGCCGCCTTCGCCGGCCAGTAAACGGTTTTCAAACCACGAAGGGCCGCCGCTGGCGGCCTTTCTTCACAGCACCAGCCGGAGCGTGAGACGGTGAACCCTGCCATCATAGCCATCGTCCTGCTCGTCCTGCTCGGGCTCGCCTACCAGTTCGGCTGGGCGCGCAGCCGCCAGCTCGCCGCTTCGGGCGCGCCCTCCGGCGCCGCCGCGGGCGAGAAATTCCATTCGCGCTTCCATTATCACGCCGCCCTAGCCGCCCTGTGGGCCGTCATTCCGGCCGTGCTGGTCTTCGGGGCCTGGACGCTGTTCGGGGGCACGGTTTCCACCAGCTACATCACCTCGCTGCTGCCGCCCGACCTCGTGGCCGAAGGCGGCAACCGGCTGGTGCAGTCGATCCAGCGCGTGCGCAACCTCGCCTCCGGCTATGGAGTCATCGGCGAGATCGCCGATTTCGAGCGCGCCGCCGCCGACGCCTATGCCCAGTTCGAGCTCATCGTCACGCTAATCGTCGTCGCCGCCGCTTCCGGGCTCGGCATATTGGCGCTGCTTTACGCGCGCCGGCGCATCTCGCCGCGGCTTCGCGCCCGCAACGAGGTCGAGACCGCCATCGGCCTGCTGCTGCTCGCCTGCTCGGCCGTCGCCATCCTGACCACCTTCGGCATCGTCGCCTCGCTGCTCACCGAGGCGCTGCGCTTTTTCACCTTCGTCAACCCGATCGACTTCTTCTTCGGCACGGTGTGGAACCCGGTCTTCTCCTCGACCGGCTCCGGCAGCCAGGGCGACTACGGCCTGTTGCCGCTGCTGACCGGCACGCTGATGGTCTCGGCCATCGCCATGCTGATCTCGGTGCCCGTCGGGCTGATGTCGGCGATCTATCTCAACCAGTACGCCTCGCCGCGCTTGCGCGCCTTCGCCAAGCCGGTCATCGAGGTGCTGGCCGGCATTCCGACCATCGTCTACGGCTTTTTCGCGCTGACCGCTGTCGGCCCCTTCCTCGCCAATGCCGGCGCCGTCATCGGGCTCGACATCCGCGCCACCAGCGCCGCCACCGCCGGGCTGGTGATGGGGATCATGATCATCCCCTTCATCTCCTCGCTGTCCGACGACATCCTCAACCAGGTGCCCCGCGCCATGCGCGACGGCTCCTACGGGCTCGGCGCCACCCAGTCCGAGACCATCCGCAAGGTGCTGCTGCCCGCCGCCCTGCCCGGCATCGTCGGCGCGTTCCTGCTCGCCGTCAGCCGCGCCATCGGCGAGACCATGATCGTGGTGCTCGCCGCCGGCAACAGCCCGGTGCTGCGCTTCAATCCCTTCGAGCCGACCTCCACCGTCACCGTGTCGATCGTCAACCAGCTCACCGGCGACACCGATTTCGCCGGGCCGCAATCGCTGGTCGCCTTCGCGCTCGGGCTGACGCTGTTCGTCATCACGCTCGCCCTCAACGTCCTCGCGCTCTACATCGTGCGCCGCTTCCGGGAGCAGTACGAATAATGGCCGACACCTCGCCCGCCCCCGCCTCGCCCCCCGTCGCCACGCCGGACCAGACGCGCGCCCGCGTGCGAAAGGGGCTGGCGCGGCGCCACCGCGCCGAGATGATCTTCCGCGGCCTCGGGCTCGCCGGCATCGTGCTCGCGCTCGGCTTCGTCGCCATCCTGTTCACCACCATCCTGTCCAAGGGCCTGCCGGCCTTCCAGCAGGCCTATGTGATGCTGGAGGTGCATTACGACCCCGAGGTCATCGATGTCGAACCGGCACCGCAGCGGGCCGATTTCGCCTCGGAGGCCGAGTTCCGCGGCGCCAGCCTCGCCTGGCAGCGCCAAGTGGCCATGCTCAACTGGAACGTCATCGTCGAGCGCGCCGTGCGCAACGTCGCCCCCGAAGGCTACGAGATCGATACGCGCCAGGTGCAGAGCATCGTCGAGACCTCGGAGCGCCTCGCCATCCGCGACCGCTTCGTGCGCGATCCGGGCCTGCTTGGCCAGACCGTGCCGATCGAGGTGCTGGCCTCGGCCAATGTCGACAACTGGCTCAAGGGCACCATCAACCGCTCGCTCGGCGACGCCCAGCAGCAGCTTTCGGCGCCGGCCCGCGCGCTCGCCGACCAGCTGCTCGAGGAAGGCGTCATCCGCTTCGGCTTCTCCTGGTCGATCTTCACCAATGTCGACAGCCGCGCCGCCCCGGCCTCGGCGGGTCTTGCCGGCGCTTTCATGGGCTCGCTCTACATGCTTCTGATCGTCATCGTGCTCGCGGTGCCGATCGGGGTGGCGAGCGCCATCTATCTCGAGGAATTCGCGCCGCGCTCGCGCCTCACCGACCTCATCGAGGTGACGATCAACAATCTCGCCGCCGTGCCGTCCATCGTCTTCGGCCTGCTCGGGGCGGCGGCGTTCATCAATTATTTCCGCCTGCCGCTCTCGGCGCCGATCGCCGGCGGGCTGGTGCTGACGCTGATGACGCTGCCCACCATCATCATCGCCACCCGCGCCGCGCTCAAGGGCGTGCCGCCCTCGCTGCGCCAGGCGGCGCTCGGGCTCGGCGCCTCGCGCACCCAGATGGTGTTCCACCACGTGCTGCCGGTCACCTTCCCCTCGATCCTGACCGCGACCATCATCGGCGTCGCCCAGGCGCTGGGCGAGACCGCCCCGCTGCTGCTGATCGGTATGAACGCCTTCGTCGCCTCGATCCCGTCGACACCGTTCGACCAGGCCTCGGCGCTGCCGGTGCAGATCTATCTGTGGCAGGGCAACGAGAACCGCAATTTCTTCGAGGCGCGCACCTCGGCCGCGATCATCGTCCTGCTGTCGCTGATGATCGTGCTGAACGCGGTCGCGATCTTCCTGCGCTCGCGCCTCGAGCGCCGCGCTTAAAACCCCATGGGAGCCCTGCTATGGACATGATGGCCGGCCAGATCAAAACGACGCAGAAGGCGATGAAGATGGATGGCTCCGAACTCCCGGTCGACCGCAGGGCCCGCGTGCAGGCCCGGGACGTCACGGTGCATTACGGCGCCAAGCAGGCGCTGTTCAACGTGTCGGTCGACATTCCCGACCGCTCGGTCATGGCGTTCATCGGTCCCTCGGGCTGCGGGAAATCCACCTTCCTGCGCTGCATCAACCGCATGAACGACACCATCGAGGGCTGCCGCGTCGGCGGCAGCATCACCCTCGACGACGAGGACATCTACGACCGCGATCTCGACGTGGTCGAACTGCGCGCCCGCGTCGGCATGGTGTTCCAGAAGCCCAACCCGTTCCCCAAGTCGATCTTCGAGAACGTCGCCTACGGCCCGCGCATCCACGGCATCGCCGCCAGCAAGTCCGAGCTCGAGGAACTGGTCGTCTATTCGCTCAAGAAGGCGGGGCTGTTCGAGGAGGTCAAGGACCGGCTGCACGAGCCCGGCACGGGCCTGTCCGGCGGCCAGCAGCAGCGCCTGTGCATCGCGCGCGCCATCGCCACCAGGCCCGAAGTGCTGCTGATGGACGAGCCGTGCTCGGCGCTCGATCCCATCGCCACCGCCGTCATCGAGGAGCTGATCGACGAACTGCGTGAATCCTTCACCATCGTCATCGTCACCCACTCGATGCAGCAGGCCGCCCGCGTCAGCCAGAAGACCGCCTTCTTCCATCTGGGCAAGCTGATCGAGGAAGGGGCGACCGAGCAGATCTTCACCAACCCGGTCCATAAGCAGACGCAGGACTACATCACCGGCCGCATCGGCTAGAATGGGACCGGGAAGAGTTTCGGACTTTTCCCCGCCTCACGACAAAACAGGAATCTGGCGTTTCCAGCCACAGGGGATAGTCACCAATGTCCGGCATCACCTCGGAACACATCGTTTCCTCCTATGACGAGGAACTCACCCAGCTGGCCCAGACCATCGCCGAGATGGGCGGGCAGGTGGAAGTCGCCATCGAGAACGGCACCAAGTCGCTGCTCACGCTCGATCGCGAGCTGGCCGACGTGACCGTGCTCGCCGACCGGCGCATCGACGACATGCAGCGCCAGATCGACGAGATGGCCGTGTCGATCATCGCCCGGCGCCAGCCCATGGCGGGCGACCTGCGCGCCGTGATCACCGCGATCCACGTCGCCTCCGATCTCGAGCGTGTCGGCGACATGGCCAAGCAGCTGGCGCGGCGTTCGCTCAAGCTCGAAGGGCTGAATCTGCAGCCCAAATTCTACAACGGCGTCAAGAACATGACCAATATGGCCATGCGCCAGATCAAGGCCGCGCTCGATGCCTATGCCGCCGGCGACGCCGCCGCCGCCATCGAGGTGTGCAATCGCGACGAGGAGGTGGACGCCATGTACACCTCGCTGTTCCGCGAGCTGCTCACCTATATGATGGAGGATCCGCGCAACATCACCGCCTGCACGCACCTCTTGTTCTGCGCCAAGAACCTCGAGCGCATCGGCGACCACGCCACCAACATCGCCGAACGGGCCTATTATCTCGAAACCGGGCATCTGGTCTCGGACGATACGGCCGCGCTGAGCCGGCGCCAGATCAAGGCTTGAGACGGACATTGGGACGATGACGATCGCTGCCACCATCCTCGTGGTCGAGGACGAGGCCGACTTGGCCATCCTTTTGCGCTACAATCTCGAGGCCGAGGGCTATCGCGTGCTCACCGCCGAGAGCGGCGACGAGGCCGCCGCCCTGATGCAGGAGACCATACCCGACCTGATCCTGCTCGACTGGATGCTGCCGGGCCTCTCCGGGCTCGAGCTGTGCCGGCGCTGGCGGGCGCGCGAGGAGACAGCGCGCGTGCCGATCATCATGACCACGGCGCGCGGCGAGGAGGAGGAGCGCGTGCGCGGGCTGGCCACCGGCGCCGACGACTATGTCGTCAAACCGTTCTCGGTGCCCGAGCTGCTGGCGCGCATCGCCGCGCTTTTGCGCCGCTCGAGCCCGCTGCTGGTGACCGCGGTGCTGCGCGCCGGCGATCTCGAGCTCGACCGCACCGCTCACCGCGTGCGCCGCTCGGGCCGCGAGGTGCATCTGGGCCCGACCGAATATCGCCTGCTCGAATATCTCATGCGCCATCCCGGCCGCGTCTATTCGCGCGAGCAGCTCCTGGACGGGGTGTGGGGGAACGACGTCTATGTCGACGAGCGCACGGTCGACGTCCATGTGGGACGGTTGCGCAAGGCGATCAATCGCGGCCGCACCGCCGATCCGATCCGTACCGTGCGCGGCGCCGGCTACGCCTTCGACGAGCGTTTCGACAAGGCGGGCTGAACGACGACTCCGGATGAACGAAAAAGGCCGGGTCCCGCTGGACCCGGCCTTTTTGCCGTTCAGAATGCGTTTATCAGCGCTTTTTTCGTTCGACCTGATGATAGGCGCGCCGGCTGTGGAACTCGCAATAGGGCGCTCCCTCGCGCGCGTGCCCGCCACAGAAATAGAAGTCCTTGCCCAGGGGATCGCCGATCGGCCACTTGCAGGTGTGCTCGTTGAGCTCCAGCAGGCTGAGGCGCTTGTCTTCGGGGATATAGAGCTCCTGCAGGTCGGGCGCCGTCTGCAGCTCGACCTCGGCCTCGGGGCTCGCGGCCAGTGCCGTCGCCCCGATGGTCTGCGGGCGCGCCATGCTTTGGCGCATGGCCGGCCGCGCGCCGCCGAGCCCGCCGCCCGAACCGCTGCCGCCGCTCATGCCCATTCCCGGCCGCCGCACGGGCGGACGCTGCGCCGGCCGCGGACGCGGGGCGCTCGATTGCGGCTTGGCCCGCGCCGACAGCTTCAGGCGGTGAACCTTGCCGATGACCGCGTTGCGGGTCACCCCGTCGCCGAGCTGGCCAGCGATCTGGCTGGCGGACAGGCCTTCCATCCAGAGCTTTTTCAGAAGTTCGACGCGTTCGTCGCTCCAGCCGGCCGGTTGCGTATCTGAACCCATCGCGAAACAGAATCCTTTTCCGCGCTGCCATTGACGGCATGGCAGCCTACAACCCCTACAAGTCGTATGCCATCGGGGTCCGCAGCACGAGATATCGTGTCCCCGATAGGCGGGATAGTAGGCCAGGGGAGGAATCGGGATCAAGAGTCGGCGGGTATTTCCCTTGGGATAACCGGGCTGTGCACAGGCCTGGCGCGAAGCGCGAATCAAATCAGCGACTTGCGCCGGATACGTTGACTTTAGGGGCCGAATAGCCCTTATTGCCGTGCTTGAAAACGGCCGGAAAGCAGGTGATGTTCACGCTTTCTTCCACAGCCGTGCGGCGGAATTCGCGCCCCTGAGTCATCTTTGCAACAACAAGCCCCGAGGAGCTTGACATGTCCGCGCTCTATGGCACCTACGCCCGGTCCGACCTCGCCTTCGAGCGCGGCGAGGGCGTGCGTCTTTATGCGCAGGACGGCACCGAGTTCCTCGACTTCCATTCCGGCATCGCGGTGAACGCGCTGGGCTACGGCGACCCCCATGTCGTCGCCGCGCTCAAGCAGGCCGCCGAGAAGGTGTGGCACACCTCGAACGTGTTCACCATTCCCGAGCAGGAGCGGCTGGGCCAGCGGCTGGTCGACGCCACCTTCGCCGATGCGGTGTTCTTCACCAATTCGGGCACGGAAGCCATGGAATGCGCCATCAAGTCGGCGCGGCGCTATTTCTACGACAAGGGCGAGCCGGACCGCTACGAGATCATCGCCTTCACCGGCTCGTTCCACGGGCGCACGCTGGGCGCCATCGCGGCCGGCGGCAACGCCTCCTATCTCGAGGGTTTCGGCCCGCCGCT
>JAEWHZ010000001.1 GCA_023387585.1 Pseudomonadota bacterium | reverse complement strand
GAACACGTCCGCCCCGCCTTCGTCGGGCTGGATGAAGCCGTAGCCCTTCTGGCCGTTGAACCACTTAACAGTACCGGATGCCATTGTGTCGGTCCCTCATGCACTCCACGATCGGCCCATGCATGGCATGGACCACGATGACCCGCGTTCCGGCGGCGATGCTTCGCCGCGACGGTCCCGGGTCAAAGCCTCCGGCCGGTCTCTGCCGGCCTTTTCTCCATCAGGCGGCGGCGAGATTGTCGGCCGCCGACTTGCCGGTGCGCTTGTCCTTGACGATCTCGTAGGAGACCTTCTGGCCCTCGTCGAGCCCGTGCAGGCCCGAGCGCTGCACCGCCGAGATATGCACGAACACATCCGCCCCACCCTCGTCGGGCTGGATGAAGCCGAAGCCCTTCTGGGTGTTGAACCACTTCACTGTGCCGGTCGCCATGCGAATTCCTCTTGCACGCTGCTGTTTGGCGTTTCAGTCGCCACGCCGTTAGCCATCGAAATTTCGGAGAGTGACGTCAGCAGGCGGAGCAAGTCCGGCAAGGCATATCGGTCGGCCGCAATATTCGACGGCGTGAACTGTATAGCCAAATATTGAACTGAGCAACGGGAGATGCAACGACGAAAACCCGACTGCCGAATCGGCGGTCGGGGCAGGCTCTGAACTCGTCGCAGAGGGCGGCCGGCTGTCGGCCGCCACAGGTCCGGCGGCGCACGGCCACCGATTCAGCATGCGAACCATACCCCCTTCGGGCGCCCGCGGCCAGCGCCCGCATGTCGCATGCGGGCATAATATGGGGGCATAAGTCGCCGGCAGCGGAACGCTTGATTTTCGTGCGGCTTTCCGGCAAATCGCTCGCCCCTCATTTCGGATGTCCATGGATTGCACCTGGCGATCTTCTCCTCCGGCGACGTGGTCGCCGACCGCCGCGCCGAATATGCGCGGGCCCTGGCCGCAGCCGGCGAGCTCACCGCTGCGGCGAACCTCATGACACAGGTGCTCGATCTCGTGCCCGGCTGGGCGGCCGGATGGAGCCTGCTCGGCGAGCTCTGCGAGCGCGCCGGCGACATCCCCGGAGCCATCGCCGCCTGGCGGCACCTCGAGGCGCTCGACTGCGAGGGCCTGTTCGCCGCCCGTCTCAAGCTGGCCGCCCATGGCGCCGGCCCCGCCGGGACGGGCACGGCGATCGGCTATGTCGAGGCGCTGTTCGACCAGTACGCGCCGCAATTCGAGACCGCGCTGGTGCAGAACCTCGCCTATGTCGTCCCCGAGCGTCTCAACGGGCTGCTGCGCGAGGTCATGGCCGAGACCGGCATCGCCGGTTTCGCCGAAGCGCTCGATCTGGGATGCGGCACCGGGCTGATGGGCGAGCGCATCCGCGCGGTGACCAGTCATCTCAGCGGGATCGACCTGTCGGCCGGCATGGTGGCGCTCACCGCGCGCAAGGGCGTCTATGACCGCGTCGAGAAAGCCGAGCTGGTGGATCATCTGCGCGGATGCGCCGACAGTTTCGGGCTGATCTCGGCCGCCGACGTCGTCATCTATTGCGGCGCGCTGGCGCCGGTGCTCGATTCCGTTGCCCGTGCCCTGCGTCCCGGCGGGCTGTTCGTCTTCTCGCTCGAGGCGCATGACGGGGCCGAGCCGGTGTTCCTGCGCCCCTCGCTGCGCTATGCGCATCAGGCCGAAGCGACGCGGCAGGCGCTCGCCGATTCCGGCCTTGAGATTGTCCGTTTCGTGCGCGACGTGCTCAGGACCGATCGGGGCGCGCCGGTCGAAGGATTCCTCGTCGTCGCGCGCCGTCCGTCCGGCATCTCCCCGGTGCCGGCACCGGAACAGGACGGTGCCATGGCGCCGGCGCTGAACTGAACAGGCTCGACATGACCGCACCCCGCCACGATTTTCGTTCCGATACCGTCACGCGGCCGACGCTCGCCATGCGGCAGGCCATGGCGGCAGCCGAGGTCGGCGACGACGTCTATGGCGACGATCCCACCGTCGCCGCCCTCGAACGGCGTACCGCCGATATGCTGGGCAAGCCGGCCGGGCTGTTCGTGCCCACCGGCACCATGTCCAATCTGCTCGGGCTTCTGGCCCATTGCGGGCGCGGCGAAGGTTTCATCGCCGCCCGCAACGCGCATTGCTATGCCTATGAGGCCGGCAATGCCGCCGTCATCGGCGCGCTGCAGCCGCAGCCCCTCGTCGAGGATGAAGACGGCGCCATGAATCCGAGCGAGATCGAGGCCGCCATCCAGGACGACGACGATCCGCATTTCGCCCAGACCCGGCTGATCGCGCTGGAAAACACCTTTGGCGGGCGGATTCTCGATCCCGCCTATGTCGCCGCCGTGGCCGGAATCGCCTGCGGGCGCGGGCTCGGGCTGCATCTCGACGGCGCGCGCATCTTCAACGCCGCCATCGCCAGCGGGGTGCCGGCCGCCGAGCTGGCAATGCCGTTCGATACCGTGTCGGTGTGCCTGTCCAAGGGCCTCGGCGCCCCGGTCGGCTCGGTGTTGACCGGAAGCGGGGACCTGATCGCCAAAGCGCGCCGCTGGCGCAAGATGGTCGGCGGCGGCATGCGCCAGGCCGGCATCATCGCCGCCGGCGGGCTTTATGCGCTCGATCATCATGTCGCGCGCCTCGCCGAGGACCACGCCCGTGCCCGCCGCCTCGCCGAGGGGCTGGCGCGCCATGCCGGGCTGAAGGTCGTCATGCCGCACACCAATATCGTCTTCGTCGACGCGGCGCCCGACATCGAGGCCGGGTTGCGCACAGCGCTCGCCGAAGCCGGCATCGGCGTTTCCGGCCGCTACGGGCGCCAGCGCTGGGTCACCCATCTCGATATCGGCGACGGCGATATCTCGGCGGCGCTCGGTGCGGTCGATCGTTTTTTTGCCAGTGCGGCCGCCGATGTGCTGCCGAATTCTCCGCGAGTCATTCCCGCGAAGGCGGGAATGACCCGTTGATGATCCTGTTCTGATTCAATCAGAACAGGGCACACTACGCCGCGAAATAATCCTGCAGCGGGCGCACGGTCAACTCGCCGCGTCCGAAGGCGACGATGCCCTCGATGGCGGCAACGGCACCCGGCACGGTGGTGTAGTAGGGGATGCGCGCCAGCAGCGCCGTCCGCCTGATGTCGCGGCTGTCCGACACCGCCTTGGCGCCGTCGGTGGTGTTGATCACCAGCTGCACGCCGCCGTTCTTCAGCGAATCGACGATATGCGGGCGGCCTTCGAGCACCTTGTTGATGCGCTCGGCCCTGATGCCGTTCTCGACCAGGTATTTCTGCGTGCCGCCGGTTGCGACGATCTTGAAGCCGATGGTTTCGAGCTGGCGCATGGCGTCGACGATCAGCGGCTTGTCGCTGTCGCGCACCGAGACGAACACCGTGCCGCTGGCCGGCAGCTTGGAGCCGGCGCCCATCTGCGACTTGGCGAAGGCGATGGCGAAATCGGTGTCGAGCCCGATCACCTCGCCGGTCGACTTCATCTCCGGGCCGAGCACGGTGTCGACGCCGGCAAAGCGGTTGAAGGGGAACACGGCTTCCTTGACCGCCACATGCTTCAGCTCGCGCTTCTTCAGCCCGAAGCCGGCAAGCGGTTCGCCGGACATCACGCGGGCGGCGATCTTGGCGATCGGCTCGCCGATCACCTTGGCGACGAAGGGCACGGTGCGCGAGGCGCGCGGATTGACCTCGAGCAGGTAGATCACGCCGTCCTTGATCGCGTATTGCACGTTCATCAGCCCGCCGACCTCGAGCGCGAAGGCGAGCTCGCGCGTCTGGCGCTCCAGCTCGGCGATGGTCTCGTCGGACAGGTTCTGCGGCGGCAGCGAGCACGCCGAGTCGCCCGAATGGATGCCGGCCTCCTCGATATGCTCCATGATGCCGGCAACGAACACGTCCTTGCCGTCGCACAAACAGTCGACGTCGATCTCGGTGGCGCCGCTCAGATAGGCGTCGAACAGCAGCGGATTGTCCGAGAGCACCGAGTTGATCTGGCCGGTCTTGTCGTTGGGATAGCGCTGGAGGATCTCAGGCGGAACCAGCCCGGCCAGCGTATCCTGCACGTAGCGCTCGAATTCGTTGGCCGAGTTGACGATCGCCATGGCGCGCCCGCCCAGCACGTAGGAGGGGCGGATGACCAGCGGATAGCCGAGCCTTTCGGCGACCAGCCTTGCCTGTTCGAGGCTGTAGGCGATGCCGTTCTTGGGCTGGGTCAGGCCGAGCCGGTTGAGCAGTTTCGAGAACAGGTCGCGGTCCTCGGCCAGGTCGATGGCCTCGGGCTGGGTGCCCAGGATGCGCACGCCGGCCTTCTCCACCGCCTCGGCCAGGTTGAGCGGCGTCTGGCCGCCGAACTGCACGATGACGCCGTGCAATTCGCCCTTCTGCTTCTCGGTCTCGAGGATCTCGATCACGTCCTCCTCGGTCAGCGGCTCGAAATACAGCCGGTCCGAGGTGTCGTAGTCGGTCGAGACCGTTTCGGGATTGCAGTTGACCATGATGGTCTCGTAGCCGGCATCGGCCAGCGCGAAGGCGGCGTGGCAGCAGCAATAGTCGAACTCGATGCCCTGGCCGATCCGGTTCGGCCCGCCGCCGAGGATCACCACCTTCTTGCGCTCGGAGGGGAAGGCCTCGTCGGCCGGCGTGCCGGCGAAGGGCGCCTCATAGGTCGAGTACATATAGGCGGTGGGCGAGGCGAATTCGGCGGCCGAGGTGTCGATGCGCTTATAGACCGGACGCACGCCGAGATCGTGGCGCAGCTTGCGCACCGCGGCCGGCGTGGTGCCGGCGAGCTGGGCGAGGCGGGCGTCGGCGAAGCCCATGGCCTTGAGCCGGCGCAGAATGTCGGCATCGTCCGGCAGGCCGTTCTTGCGCACCAGCTGCTCGGTGGAAACGATCTCCTCGATCTGCTCGAGGAACCACGGATCGATGCGGCAGGCGGCGTGGATGTCCTCGAGGCTCATCCCCAGCCGCATGGCTTCGGCGACATGCAGCAGGCGCTGCGGGGTGGGCGTGCCGAGCGCAGCCTTGATGGCGTTGCGGTCGTCGCCCTCGCCGAGGCCCGGAATGCCGATCTCGTTCAGCCCGCTCAGCCCGGTCTCGAGGCTGCGCAGCGCCTTTTGCAGCGATTCCTGGAAGGTGCGGCCGATGGCCATGGCCTCGCCCACCGACTTCATCGCCGTGGTCAGCC
>JAEWHZ010000375.1 GCA_023387585.1 Pseudomonadota bacterium | reverse complement strand
AGGGTGAACTGGCCGAAACGACCCGTCCGCTCGCGTTCACTATCGGCGCGGCCGCAGCCACCCTCGCAATCGTTCTCGGCGCCATAGCCGGTCCAACCGTCGTCAACTGCTTCGGCAGCGAGGACGGGTTGGGCAGTTGTGTGTATCAAAGCCTTGCGGATACTTGGTTTTCCTCCGGAGACGAAGCCGTCTCGGTGGCCGATGGCGAGCTCGCCGCGCCCGCGGACGAAGCGGCGCAGCCGGCGATCCGCGAGCCCGAAGGCGAGGCTGACGAACCCGGCGAGCCGGCGCCCGAACCCGATGCCGAGGCGATGATCGCCGCGACCTTCGGCCTGCTGCGCGCCGAGCCGGATGGCTTTGCCGTCATCACCGGATCGGGCACGCCGGGCAGCGAGGTGGAAATTCTCGTTGACGGCGAACCCTTTGGCCGCGCCGAAGTCGATGCGACCGGCGACTGGGTGTTCGTGCCCGAGACGCCGCTGCCGGCCGGCGGGGTGGAGATCACCCTGGCGGAGATCGGCCGCGAGGGGCTGGGACCGGAATCCTTCGTGGTGCTGATCGACCCCGAACGGACCGCGCAGCCCATGGTGGTGGCCAGCCGGCCGGGCGAGGCGAGCGACATCTTGCAGGGCCTCGTGCGCCAGCCCGACCTGGTGGTGGCCGATGCGCCGCCATCGGAAAGCACCGAAGATGAACGGGTTTCCGGCGAAGATGAACAGCCGGCGCCCGCCGAATCCGCCGATGTGAACGCGGCCGACGCGGAGCCGGCCGACGCTGAAAGCGCAGCGGCCGATGAACCGGCCGTCGCCGACGCATCGGCGGTGGAAGCGGAGGCGGGCGAGGAGGCCGTGGCCATCGAGCCTGAGTCTGCGCCTGAGCCGGAGCCTGAGACCGAGGCCGAGCGGATCGAGACCGCCTTGCTGCCCGATGCGGCGACGCCGCCCGAGCCCGAGCCTGCCTTCGTCATCGGCGCGACGCCGCCCTCGATCGATGCCATCGAGATCGACGGCGACCGGAACTTCTTCGCCGGCGGCGGGCCCGAGGGCGTGGTCGTGCGGCTTTATGTCGACGATGTGTTCGTCGCCGATTCCGTCGTCGAGGGCGGGCGCTGGCTGGTCGAGGCGGGCAATGTGCTGACCGCGACCATGCATACCGTGCGCATCGACATGCTGGCGCCGGGCTCGGCCACCGTGGCGGCGCGCGCCGGGGTGAATTTCGTCGTCGACCTGCCGGCCGGGACGCGCGAGGACGATCTGGTGATCGCGGGACTGCCGGAGCCGGTCGAATCGCCGGCGGCGGAAGCCGAAAGCGCCGCGCCCGACCCGGAAGTTCCCGCCGAGGATGCGGCGCAGGCCGACGAGGTGGCGGACGTTTCGGAATCGGTCGTCGCGGACGCGCCGGCTGAGGCGGCGCCGGTTGAAACGCCGCGCAGCGATGAAGGCGAGGTTGCGGCCGAGGATGCGCCGGAGGGAACGCCTGACGTGACCGAAGCCGGGATCGTCGCCGCGCCCGAGGCGGAAACGCCGGGCGCGGAAGCCGTGGGCGAGGCCATGGAGCCGATGCCGGGCGAGGATGATGCGGCCGCTGTCGAGGTGGCGGCGGAACCGGTGGCGTCGGAAGCCGTCGGGGATGACGCGCCGTCCGTGGCGGTTGCTGATGAGCCGGCGGCCGAAGTGCCCGATGAACCCGCGCTCGAGCCGGAGACCCCGGTCGAGATGGCCCCGGCCGCAGATGAGGCGGCGGAGGCGCCGGTGGCCGATGCCGTCATCGCGCCGGCCGTCGATCCCGTGCCGGGCGTCGAAGGCGGTGCCCCGGAAGCCGGGGCACTGGCTGACGAAGCGCCTGCCGACGAGGCGGCGGTTGATGCGGAGGCGCCGGCAGAGACGCCGGCCGAAGCGGAGACGCTGCCGGAGATCGAGACCCCGGTCGAGGTTCTGGCCGAGGCGGATCAGCCGGCTGCGGAGACGGAGGCGGCTGCCGAGCCCGAGCCCAAGCCGATCGAGACAGACATGCCGGAAGTTGCGGCGCCGGTCGAGGATGAGCCGGTCGCCGGCGAAGCGGCGATTGACGCTGCGCCGGCGGCGGAAGCCGTGCCCGGGGAGCCGATGTCAGAGCCTGCGCCGGTAGCGGAAGAACCGGTGGTTGACGCTGCTCCCGTGCCGGAAGAACCGGCGGTTGACGCCGCGCCAATTATGGACGCCGCGCCAGCGGAACCCATGGCTGACACCGCGCCGGTGGCAGAAGAACCCGCAGCGCAGGCTGTGCCTGAGGGGGCAGTGGTCGACGCCGGGCCGGCGACGGAAGAACCTGCGGTTGATGCTGCGCCGGTTGCGCAAGACGCGCCCGGAGAGCCGGAACCGACGCCGGCGGCCGAGCCCGTGCCGGCAGCGCCGGAACCGGAAGCGCCGGCGGATGAGGCCGCATCCGGGATGCCGGCGGTATCCGAACCCGCGCTCGAGGAACCGGCAATCGCGGCAGCACAGGAAGCTGCGGCCGAGGCGGTGGATGAACCTGCGGCGCCGGATGCCGCGGTGACGGAGCCGGTGGCTGAGGAGCCGGCGGTGCGGGGGCTCGATCCGAGCCTGCCGACGCTGGTGGCGTCGCCGGTGGGCGATCCGGAGGCGCAGCGTTTCGCATCGGGCCGGGCGATCATCCGGCGCGGCGACAATCTGTGGACCATCGCCCGTCGCGTCTATGGCGCCGGCATCCGCTACACCACGATCTACGAGGCCAACACCGAACAGATCCGCGACCCGCACCGCATCTATCCCGGCCAGGTCTTCGATCTGCCGCAGGCGGAATCTCAGGAGTAGGGTTTTCGATTCTGCCGCTGGGGCGGGTTCCGCCACGAGTCATTCCCGTCCGGATCAGATCCGGGCGAACCGGCGAGGACCTCTGTTTTTCGATGTATCGCAAACGGAGGTCCCTGCTTTCTGCAGGGATGCCCCGTTGATGGGTTCGCCCCCTCCCACTCTTTGCGTGGGAGGGGCGATGGCCGGATGGGCCGGGTCCCGCAGGCCCGGCCCGCGCCTTCACTCTTGCGGGGGGCGGGCCTTGAAGGCTGCCTTGTGTTTGCTCATATCAGGCTTTATCGTGATCCAACGATAAACGGGTTATCCGCATGCTTGACGACGATCTTGCCGGCATTCTGCGCGCGCTGGGCCATCCGGCCCGGCTGACGATCCTGCGCGTGCTGGCCGGCCAGCAGAAGCGCGAATGCTGCTGCGCCGACGTCACCGAGAGCCTGACGCTGGCGCAATCGACGGTGTCGCAGCACATCAAGGTGCTGCTCGAGGCCGGGCTGATCGAGCGCCAGCCGCGCGGCACGCGCAATTGCTATGTGCTGCGCCAGGACCGGCTGAGCGAGGTCAGCGGCGCCTGCGCCGGCCTCATGGACGGGCTGATGGCGGTGGCCGAGCAGCGAGAGCCCGTACCGGCCTGATGAATAAAGACAGCGTGAACCAGAAGCGTCCCACCGTCAGTGCGGACGAAGGGTCGCTGCTTGCGACCGTCAGGAATCTGTGGGCCTATATGTGGCCCGCCGACCGGTTCGACCTGCGCCTGCGCGTGGTGCTGGCCATCGCGGCGCTGCTCGCCTCGAAGGTTGCGACGACGCTGATCCCTTTCGCCTATCGCGGCGTCATCGATTCGCTCGACGGGCAGGTGGACGAGACGCTCATCCTGGGGCTGGCGGTGCCGCTGGTGCTGGTGATCGCCTATGGCATCGCCAATATCGTCGATGCCGGCTTCCAGCAATTGCGCGACGTGCTGTTCGCCTCGGTCGGCCAGCACGCGGTGCGCCGGCTGGCCTACCAGACTTTCGAGCACATGCACCGGCTGTCGCTGCGCTTCCACCTGGAGCGGCGCACCGGCGGGCTGAGCCGGGTGATCGAGCGCGGCACCAAGGGTATCGAGACCGTGGTGCGCTTCACCATGCTCAACACCGCCCCGACCATCGTGGAATTCGTCATCGTCGGCGCGGTGTTCTGGGTGATGTTCGGGCTGAGCTATGTCGGCGTGCTGACGGTCACCATCTGGGCGTTCCTCTATTTCACCATCAAGGCTTCGAACTGGCGCATCGCCATCAGGCGCGACATGAACAGTTCGGACACCGACGCCAATTCCAAGGCCGTCGACAGCCTGCTGAACTTCGAGACGGTGAAGTATTTCACCAACGAGACCATGGAGGCGCGCCGTTTCGACGGGGCCATGGCGGGCTATGAGCGCTCGGCCGTGCGCATCTGGACCTCGCTCGGCGTGCTCAATTTCGGCCAGTCGGTCATCTTCTGGGTCGGCATGGTGGTGATTTCGCTGATGGCGGCCAACGGCGTGCTGAACGGCACGTTGACGCTCGGTGATTTCGTGCTGCTCAACACGTTTTTGATGCAGGTCTATCGCCCGCTCAATTTCATCGGCTTCGTCTATCGCGAGATCCGCCAGGGGATGACCGATATCGAGGAGATGTTCAGGCTGCTCGACCAGGACCCCGAGATCGTCGACGCACCGGGCGCCAAGCCGCTCGCCATCACCGGGCCGGTGATCCGTTTCGAGAACGTGCATTTCCACTACGACCCCGACCGCGAAATCCTCAAGGGCATCGATTTCGAGGTGCCGGCGGGCAAGACGGTGGCGGTGGTCGGCCCGTCGGGGGCGGGCAAGTCGACCATCTCGCGGCTGCTCTATCGCTTTTACGACGTGATCGGGGGGCGCATCACCATAGACGGGCAGGATTTGCGCGACATCACCCAGAGCTCGCTGCGCGCCGCCATCGGCATGGTGCCGCAGGATACGGTGCTGTTCAACGACACCATCGCCTACAACATAGGCTATGGCCGGCCGGACGCGACGGATGCCGAGGTGCGCGCGGCCGCCGAGATGGCGCAGGTGGGACGCTTCATCGAATCGTTGCCGCATGGCTACGACACCGAGGTGGGCGAGCGCGGGCTGAAGCTTTCGGGCGGCGAGAAGCAGCGGGTGGCCATCGCGCGCACCATTCTGAAGGCGCCGCCGATCCTGATCCTCGACGAGGCGACCTCGGCGCTCGACACCCAGACCGAGCGCGACATCCAGGCGGCGCTCGACGCCGTCTCGGCCAACCGCACCACGGTGGTGATCGCGCACCGGCTGTCGACGGTGATCAATGCCGACGAGATCCTGGTGCTGCGCAACGGCGTGATCGCCGAGCGAGGCAAGCATGCCGAGCTGCTGGCGGCGGACGGGCTCTATGCGCAGATGTGGAGCCGCCAGCGCGAGGCGACCGAGGCCGAGGAAGCCCTGCGCCGCACGCAGGACGACCCCGA
>JAEWHZ010000371.1 GCA_023387585.1 Pseudomonadota bacterium | reverse complement strand
GAGCGCGAGGCACTGGGGCTGGAACATGTCTTGTCGTGAGCTCGAACCGGAAAAGTCTGCAACTTTTCCTGACCTCGCTTTAGCGACGCCGGCCTGATGGACGGCATCGTCATCACCCGGCTTGGTCCGGGGGACGAGGCTGTGCTGGCCGATGTCGCCGAGGGCGTGTTCGACGAGACACCACGCCCGGAGCTGGCGAAAAAGTTTCTCGAAACGGCGCATTATCGCATCGTCGTGGCGCGCGATGGCGGGCTCGTCGTCGGCATGGCGACGGGGTTCACGCATTTCCATCCCGACAAGGACGAGGAATTCTTCGTCAACGAGCTCGGCGTTGCCGATTCCCATCGCCGGCGCGGCATCGGGCTGGCGCTGATGAGGGCGCTGCTCGATGAGGCGCGGGTCATGGGCGTGACGGTGGCCTGGGTGGGCACGGAACGTGACAACCACGCTGCGCTGGCGCTCTATCGCAAGCTGCGGGGTCCGGACGACTCCGAAGAGGCGATGTCGGTCTTCACCTACCGGATCGGCGAATAGCTATTCCCCCGCGATCCAGTCGCAGCGCCAGCTGGCGGTCGCGGCCGTCGACAGGCGCCGGGTCAGCTCCGGCAGCAGCACGGCCATCTCGTCGGCCAGCACATAGGGCGGATTGACGACGATCATGCCGGTGCCGTTGAGGCGCGGCGGGGTCGAGGGGGCGCGCAGCGCCAGCTCGATGCGCAGGATCTTCGCGATTTCGGTGTCGCGCAGGCGGGCGTGGAAGCGTTTTGTCTCTGTCGGGTCCTTGAGCGGATACCACAGCGCATAGATGCCGCCAGGCCAGCGCGCATGGGCGCGGGCGAGGCCGTCGACCAGCCGGTCGAACTCGCCCTTTTCCTCGAAAGGCGGATCGACCAGCACGAGGCCGCGCTTCTCCTTGGGCGGCACATGGGTGCCGAGCGCGGCCCAGCCGTCCAGCTTCGTCACGCGCACCTGGATGTCGCCGGCGAAATTTTCTGCCAGCAGCGCATGATCGCCGGGGTGCAGCTCCAATGCGAACATGCGGTCCTCGGCGCGCATCAGATGGCGGGTGAGGAGCGGGGAGCCGGGATAAAAGCGCAGCGTGCCGTCCGGGTTGAAGCTTCGCACCGCCTCGAGATAGGGCGCGGCGAGGGTGGCGGCCTGGCCGGAGAGCGGCTCGGCCAGCAGCTTTGCGATGCCCTCGCTCCATTCGCCGGTTCTTTGCGCCTGATCGCCGGCAAGGTCGTAGAGCCCGGCGCCGGCATGGGTGTCGAGCACGCGAAAGGCGGCTTGCTTGCGCATCAGATAGACGAGGATGCGGGTCAGCGTGAGATGCTTGACCACATCGGCGAAATTGCCGGCGTGAAAGGCGTGGCGGTAGTTCATCTATCTGCGCGCTTCGGCGAAGAGGAGCGTCGCGGCAAAGCTCATGAACACGGCGACAAAGCCGTAGTTCAGCGCCTTAGACACCCATTCTCGCTCGCGCAGGGTCGTCGTCAGCCATTCGGCGAGCAGCACGACGGCGATGACGACGGGCAGCGAGACGAGGACGAACTCGACGCCGAGGAACATCAGCTTGCCGGCGGCGCCAGAGTCCTCGGCCGAGACGAACTGGGGCAGGAAGGTCACGAAGAACAGCGCGATCTTGGGATTGGTGAGGTTGATGCCGAGCCCGGTGAGATAGCTTTCGAGAAGGCGCGGCCTGCGCGCGTCGGTCTCTACCGTCAGCACGCCGCCGCCGGCGCGCAGCGCCTGGATGGCGAGCCAGACCAGATAGAGCGCCCCGACGATCTTGAGCGCCCAGAAGGCGGCGGGGGCGGTGACGATCAGAATGGAGATGCCGAAAGCGACCAGCGCGGTGTGCACGGCGATGCCGGTGATGGCGCCGGTGACGGTGGCAAAACCGTGCAGGCGGCCGAAATTCATGGTGCGCGCGACGAACAGCGCCATGTCGGGGCCGGGCGTGACCGCGAGCGCGAAGCTCGCGAGTGCGAAGGCGAGGATGACGGGAAGGTCGGGGATGAAGGCTTGCATGGAACGGATGCTGATTTCGTCGGGCGACAATTGCACCAAAGCGCGGGGATGAATAGGGTGCGCGCGATTTCGGGGCGTCGCCCTAAATGTGCGTGAAAGACAAATGGCAAACGACATCAAAAAAGTCGTGCTGGCCTATTCGGGCGGGCTCGACACCTCGATCATCCTCAAATGGCTCAAAGAGACCTATAATTGCGAGGTGGTGACCTTCACCGCCGATCTCGGCCAGGGCGAGGAGCTGGAGCCGGCGCGCAAGAAGGCCGAGATGTTCGGCATCAGGGACATCTATATCGAGGATCTGCGCGAGGAATTCGTGCGCGACTTCGTGTTCCCGATGTTCCGCGCCAATGCCATGTATGAGGGGCTGTACCTGCTCGGCACCTCGATCGCGCGGCCGCTGATCGCCAAGCGGCTGGTCGAGATCGCCCATGAGACCGGGGCCGACGCCATCTCGCATGGCGCCACCGGCAAGGGCAACGACCAAGTCAGATTCGAGCTGACCGCCAATGCGCTCGACCCTTCGATCAAGGTGATCGCGCCGTGGCGCGAATGGGATCTGCGCAGCCGCACGAAACTGCTCGAATATGCCGAGGCGCACCAGATCCCGATCGCCAAGGATAAGCGCGGCGAGGCGCCGTTCTCGGTCGACGCCAATCTGCTGCACACCTCCTCGGAAGGCCGCGTGCTGGAAGACCCGGCCGTCGAGGCGCCGGACTATGTCTATCAGCGCACCGTGGCGCCCGAACAGGCGCCCGACGCGCCGGAACATGTCAGGATCGGCTTCGACAAGGGCGATGCCGTTTCGGTCAACGGCGAAAAGCTGTCGCCGGCGGCGCTGTTGGAAAAGCTCAACGAGCTCGGCGGCAAGCACGGCGTCGGCCGGCTCGACCTGGTGGAGAACCGGTTCGTCGGCATGAAGTCGCGCGGGGTCTACGAGACGCCGGGCGGCACCATCCTGTGGCATGCCCATCGCGGCATCGAATCCATCACGCTCGATCGCGGCGCGGCGCATCTCAAGGACGAGATCATGCCGAAATATGCCGAGCTGATCTATAACGGTTTCTGGTATTCGCCCGAGCGCGAGATGCTGCAGGCGCTGATCGACAAGAGCCAGGAATTCGTCGCCGGCGAGGTCACGGTCAAGCTCTACAAGGGCTCGGCCAACGTCGTCGCGCGCACCTCGCCCTATTCGCTGTATTCGGAAGACCTCGTGACCTTCGAGGAAGGCGCGGTGGCCTATGACCACAAGGACGCCGAAGGCTTCATCCGCCTCAACGGGCTGCGGCTCAAGACCTGGGCGGCGCGCAACGCCAAAGCGCGGGGCTGAGCTTTGGACGGTCCGGCCGCCCCCGGCCGCATCGTCATCCTCAACGGCGCGCCGCGCGCGGGCAAGTCGAGCCTTGCCCGCGCCATCCAGCAGGGGCCGGGCTCTTGGATCGTGTGGGGCGTCGACGGGTTCAACGCCGCCCTGCCCGAGGCGCTGCGCCCGGGCATCGGGTTGCGGCCCGGCGGCGAGCGGCCCGATCTCGAACCCATGGTCGCCCGGCTCTATCGCGGCTATTTCGCCGCCCT
This sequence comes from Pseudomonadota bacterium, assembly GCA_023387585.1. Lineage (GTDB taxonomy): Bacteria > Pseudomonadota > Alphaproteobacteria > Rhizobiales > Devosiaceae > Devosia. The sequence continues at coordinate 3,332 of JAEWHZ010000371.1, read as the reverse complement.
TGCGGCGCTGGCGCATGAGGGTTTGGACGTGGTGGCCGATCTGGGCCTGCATGCCGACTATGCCGCGCCCTTCGATCCCGTCGGGATTTTGCGCGAGGCGCTGGCCGGGCTCGACGTACTGTTCGTCGGCATAGATTGCGCCGTCAAGACCGTCATGGCGCGGCGCAATGCCGATCCGCGCGACGGGTTCTATGCCGCCGGCCCCGGCGTGCCGGCCCCGGTCGCGCGCTGGCAGTCTGCGGTGCATCGAGGGCATGATTACGATTTGCGCCTCGATATGGGCATGCTGACGCCGCAGGAGGGCGCGGCGCGGATTTTCGCCTGTCTGCGGGAGTAAAACCGCAAAAATCCCGCCCGGCGCGCGGCAGCCCTGCATGGGCGTGACTTGTTTGCCGGGGCTCGATCCTGTAAGGGCGCGCGATCACTGTCCGGGCGCTTTTCGCGTCGGACGGAGCAGTTATCGGCATCGCAAGGCTCGCGCCACACCGTCCGCGCATTGGCGTGGAACCGGCCGGACCCCACGTGTCCAGAGCGTTTCCGGCAAGAGTGGCCACCACTCTTGCGGTCCGGGAACGCGACAAATCAAACACTTGGAGCCCTTGTTCCGAAACGCTCCAGAGAGGTCCCTGCATGAGCCTACGCAACATCGCCATCATCGCGCATGTCGACCATGGCAAGACGACGCTGATCGATGTGCTGCTCAAGCAGTCCGGCGCCTTCCGCGAGAACGAGCGCGTCGAAGAGCGCGTCATGGACTCCAACGACATCGAGCGCGAGCGCGGCATCACCATCCTCGCCAAGGTCACCTCGATCCTGTGGAAGGGCACGCGCATCAACATCGTCGATACGCCCGGCCACGCCGATTTCGGCGGCGAGGTCGAGCGCATCCTGTCGATGGTCGACGGCGTGGTGGTTCTGGTCGATGCGGCCGAGGGTCCGATGCCGCAGACCAAGTTCGTGTTGTCCAAGGCGCTGGCGCGCGGGTTGAGGCCGATCGTCGCCATCAACAAGATCGACAAGCCCGACGAGCGGCACGACGAGGTGCTGGACGAGGTGTTCGACCTGTTCGTGGCGCTGGAGGCCAGCTCCGAGCAGCTCGATTTCCATGTGCTCTACGGTTCGGCCAAGCAGGGCTGGATGGCCGAGGACCCCGCCGGGCCGCGCGAGACCTTCGCACCCTTGCTCGACCGGATCATCGCCCATGTGCCGGAGCCCGAGACCGAGGCCGGCCCGTTCCGCATGCTGGTCACCACTATCGAGCGCAACCCGTTCCTGGGGCGCATCCTCACCGGGCGCATCACCTCGGGCTCGGTCAAGGCCGGCGATGCCGTGCACACGCTGAGCCGCGAGGCGAGGGAGGTTGAGAAGGGGCGCGTCTCCAAGGTGCTGGCCTTTCGCGGGCTGGAACGCGCGCCGATCGATGTCGGCGAGGCCGGCGACATCGTCTCCATCGCCGGGCTCGAGACCTCGACCGTGGCCGACACCATCTGCGCGCCGGCCGTTTCCGAGCCGATCGCCGCGCGTCCGATCGACCCGCCGACGCTGTCGGTCACCTTCCGCATCAATGACGGCCCGCTGGCCGGGCGCGAGGGCGACAAGGTGCAGAGCCGCGTCATCCGCGAGCGGCTGATGCGCGAGGCCGAGGGCAATATCGCCATCCGCGTCACCCCCGGCGACGACAATGATTCCTTCGACGTGGCCGGGCGCGGCGAATTGCAGCTGGCCGTCCTGATCGAGAACATGCGCCGCGAAGGGTTCGAGCTGACAATCGGCCGGCCGCGCGTGCTGCTGCGCGAAGAGGACGGCCAGAAGCTCGAGCCGGTGGAAGAGGTCATCATCGACGTCGACGACGAGCATTCCGGCGTCGTGGTGCAGAAGCTGACCGAGCGCAAGGGCGAGCTGCTCGACATGCGCCCCTCCGGCTCCGGCCGTACGCGGCTGCGGCTCGTCGTTCCGACCCGTTCGCTGATCGGCTACCAGCCCGAGCTGCTGTCTGACACGCGCGGCACGGCGATTTTCAACCGCCTGTTCCACGGCTACGTGCCCTATAAGGGCGAGCTGTTGGGACGGCGCACGGGCGTGCTGATCTCCAATTCCAACGGGGTCGCGGTCGCCTATGCGCTGTGGAACCTCGAGGATCGCGGGCCGATGATGATCGACGCCGGCGTCGACGTCTATGAAGGCATGATCATCGGCGAGCACAGCCGCGACAACGACCTCGAGGTCAACCCGATCAAGGGTAAGCAGCTCACCAATATCCGCACCACCTCCAAGGACGAGGCGGTGCGGCTGACGACGCCCAAGAAGCTCAGCCTCGAGCAGTCGCTGGGCTATATCGCCGACGACGAATATGTCGAGGTGACGCCGAAATCCATCCGGCTGCGCAAGATGTTCCTCGATCCCAACGAGCGCAAGAAGCAGGCCCGCGCCGCCAAGGCGGGTTGACGCGACAGGAAAGGGAGGGGGCGCGCCGTGAGCGAGTGGATCATCGATGCGATCACGCAATGGGGCTATGTCGGCATTTTCGCGCTGATGGTGCTCGAAAACGTGTTCCCGCCCATCCCCTCGGAGCTGATCATGCCCTTTGCCGGCTATGTGGCGGCGCAGGGCGAGCTGTCGCTGATCGGCGTGCTGGTCGCGGGCACGCTCGGCTCGCTGCTGGGCACCGGCGTGTGGTATCTCGCCGCGCGCCTTCTCGGGCTCCATCGCTTCACCTGGCTGTGCAACCGGCTGGGGCGCGTCGCCACCATCGACGAGAAGGACATCGACATGGCCGCCGCCTGGTTCGCGCGCTATGGCCTCGTCGCGGTGCTGGTGGGGCGGCTGATCCCGGCCATCCGCACGCTGATCTCGGTGCCGGCGGGGCTGGCTTCCATGCCGGTGTGGAAGTTCCTCGCCGTATCGGCCGTCGGCACCTTCGCCTGGACGGGGTTCCTCACCGGCGCCGGGCTGGTGCTGCACGAGCATTACGAGGTGGTGGAAGCCTATGTCGACCCGGTGTCGACCGGCGTCGTGATCCTGGCCGTGGTGATCTATATCTACCGCTTCGTCACCTGGAAGCCGATCAAGGATATCGGCTGAAGCCGAACCCGACCTTGCATCGCGCGCATTGCGCTATAAATTCTGCGCCAGCCCTGCCCAGCCTCCGGAGCCCCCATGCGCGCCATTCTCGACATCATCCTGCTCATCCTGTCGCTGTACTGGTGGGTGGTCCTGGCCATGATCATCATGAGCTGGCTGATCGCGTTCAACGTGATCAACACGCGCAACCAGTTCGTGGCGGCGGTCTGGCGGGTGATCAACCAGCTCACCGAGCCGGTGCTGCGCCCGAT
>JAEWHZ010000339.1 GCA_023387585.1 Pseudomonadota bacterium | reverse complement strand
TCGCCAATGGCAAACCGCGCATCATCCAGGTCAAGAATATCGGCATGGAAGCGGAGCTGACGCCGTCCATGCTCTATGTGACCAATGAGGACAAGCCGGGCCATATCGGCCGGCTCGGCTCGCTGCTGGGCGATCTCGGCGTCAATATCGCCAACTTCAACCTCGGCCGCGCCGAGGTCGGCGGCGACGCCATCGCGCTCCTGTCGATCGACGGCACGCTCGACGAAGGTCAATTGGCCTCCGTCGCCTCGCTCCCCGGCGTGCAGCAGGCGAAGGCGTTGAGATTCTGAGTCTTTTTCGACTCGCTTCAGGGCGGACGCTTCGGCGCCCGCCTTTTCATATGCGCCGCGCCGACCATTCCGACAGCACGATGCCGGCGATGATCACCGTGGCGGCGATGGCGTGGAAGAGCTCGAAGCGTTCGCCGAGAATCAGGATCGATCCGAGCGCGCCGAAGAGCGGGATCAGGTTGTGGGTCAGCCCGGCGCGGTTGGCGCCGACCATCTCGACGCCGCGCGCGTAGAAGATCTGGCTGAACAGCGAAGGCAGGGTGGCGACATAGATGATGGCAAGCCAGACCGTCGGGCTCGCCGAACCAAGGGTCGCGAACCGGCCGAGCCCGCCGCCGAACAGTTGCAGCAGCACGAGGCTGAACAGCATGGCGCCGCAGAAGGCGACGGCGAGAAAGCTCATCATGCGCACAGCCGGCCGGTATTTCAGCGCCAGCGTGTAGGCGGTGTAGCAAAGACAGGCGAGGATCACGAGGCCGTCGCCGACATTGATGTCGAGCGTGAGGATGCGCCACACTTGGCCCCCGGTGGCGGTGATGAGCACCCCGAGAATGGCGATCGCGACGCCGATGATCTGCACCGGCCGCGTGCGCACGCGGAACACCAGGAAATTGGCGCCGAGAATCATCACCGGCAGCGCCGCCTGTACGATCGAGGAATTCACGGCGGTGGTGTAGGTGACGCCGAGATAGAGCAGCACGTTGAACAGCGCATAGCCGACGATGCCGTAGCCCATCAGCAGCGGCCAGGTGCGGCGCAGGATGTGCCGGTCGGCCTTGATGTCGCGCCAGGCAAGGCAGGCGATCAGCGCCGTGGCGCCCACGCAGCGAGAGGCGAGCAGCAGATAGGCGTCGATCTCGCCGACCACCAGCTTGGCGGCGACGACATTGCCGCCCCAGAACAGCGGCGCCAGCACCAGCAGGAGATAGGGCTGGTTCATCAGCACAGCGACGGGACCGCGGGGGCGGGGCGAATCGGAATGGGGCATAGGGGACCCTGATCGGGGTGCGGCGCGTCGCCGCTCGGGCGGGAAAGGAAGGAGGCCGGCTGCGTGATGGCGGTTGCCAGTTTTCCCCCAATAGTTCTAAGGGAAGCGGACTTACCAGCTATTCGGCCGGCGGCAAACTGTTCGCCGGCGCGAGGGGACAGGCGGAATTGTTGCCGCCGGCCGGCGCCTGGCGCCGGCTGGTCGGCATGCGTTCGAACATGGGACCAAGTGCATGGCAAACGTCGTGGTCGTCGGCTCGCAATGGGGCGACGAGGGCAAGGGCAAGATCGTCGACTGGCTCAGCGAGCGGGCCGATGTGGTGGTGCGCTATCATGGCGGGCACAATGCCGGCCACACGCTGGTGATCGACGGGGTCAGCTACAAGCTGGCGCTGCTGCCCTCGGGGCTGGTGCAGGGCAAATTGAGCGTGATCGGCAATGGCGTGGTGGTCGATCCGCACCATTTCGTCGCCGAGATGGACAAGCTGCGCGCGCAGGGGGTGACGATCACGCCCGAGGTGCTGCGCGTCGCAGACAACGCGCCGCTGATCCTGTCGCTGCATCGCGAGCTCGACGCCATCCGCGAGGACGCCAATTCCGGCCTCAAGATCGGCACCACCCGGCGCGGCATCGGGCCGGCCTATGAGGACAAGGTCGGACGGCGCGCCATCAGGCTCACCGACCTTGCCGAACCCGATACGCTGATGCCCAAGATCGAGCGGCTGCTGACGCACCACAATGCGCTGCGCCGCGGCATGGGGCTCGAGGAAATCTCGGCCGAGGCGATCCATGACGAGCTGATGGCGGTGGCGGCGGACATCCTGCCGTTCATGGACCAGGTGTGGCGGGTGCTCGAGGACAAGCGCCGTGCCGGGGCGCGCATCCTGTTCGAGGGCGCGCAGGGGGCGCTGCTCGACAACGACCACGGCACCTATCCCTTCGTCACCTCCTCCAACACGGTCGCCGGGCAGGCGGCGGCCGGCTCGGGGCTGGGGCCGACGGCGATCGGCTATGTGCTCGGCATCACCAAGGCCTATACCACCCGCGTCGGCGAAGGCCCGTTCCCGTGCGAACTCGACGACGAGATCGGCCGGCACCTGGCGACGGTCGGGCGCGAGGTCGGGGTCAATACCGGACGGCCGCGGCGCTGCGGTTGGTTCGACGCGGTGCTGGTGCGCCAGACCGTGCGCACCTCGGGCATTTCCGGCATCGCGCTCACCAAGCTCGACGTGCTGGACGGGCTCAAGGAGATCAAGGTCTGCGTCGGTTACGAACTCGACGGATCACGGATCGATTATTTGCCCGCCTCAATGGGGGCACAAGCACGGGTTAAGCCGATCTACGAAACGCTCGAGGGCTGGTCGGAGACGACGGCGGGCGCCAGAAGCTGGGCCGAGTTGCCTGCGCAGGCGGTGAAATATGTCCGTTATATCGAAGAGCTGATCGGGGCGCCGGTCGCGATGCTGTCGACGAGTCCGGAGCGGGCGGATACCATATTGGTGCATGACCCGTTCCAAGATTGAGTTTATTTGTTAAAAACATCTCGCAAGTGCGAGTTCGGACAGTCAATGGCGGATTACAAAGAGCTGCTGCGTAAGGCCATCGCCGCGCTGCCAGAGAATAACGGCGCCGCGCGAAGGGCGGTTTACGAGAAAGCCCGTGCTGCCCTGGTGGGGCAATTGCGCGCTATTCAGCCCCCGCTTCCCGCCCGCGACATAACGCAGCACCGCTTGCAGCTCGAAGACTGCATTCGCCAGGTCGAGCAGGAGGCCAGCGAATCCGTGATCACGCTGGGGCGCAATGCCGATGTGCCCAGCACGATCGAGCCCGAAGCGGCCGATACGGCGCCGGAGCCGGTGGTGGCCGCATCGGAGCCGGAGCAGCCGGCACAAATCCAGCCGCCCAGGTCCGAGCCGCGCGAATCCGAATCGCGAGAGCGCGAGATCGGCAAGGGTGCCGGCGCGACCTCGATCGAGGACATCATCGAGGCGGCCGCTGCGGCCAGCGACGTCGCGGTCAGCCGGGTCGCGGCCGATGCGCCGGACCCGGAAAGCCCTGCCGAGCCGCCGCCCTCGCAAGGCGGGCGCAAGGATTCCATCAAGCTCGTGGCCTCGAGCGCGGCGCCTTCGCGCACCGCGCCCTCCGCCGGTCCGATGTCGGGCGGCCACGTCGAGCGCCGTGTTGCCTCGGCAAAAGGCGATGCGCTGGCCGCGGCGGCGCGGCTCGAGCCGACTCCCGCGCCTGCGGCGCGGGCCGAACCAGTGGAGCTGGGCCGCGTGGAGCCTGCGCTTTCGAGCGTGCGCGAGGTGGATCTCGAAGGCGAGACGCGCGAGGCCGAAGGCGCCATCGAACGCGCCATTCGTACGCTGGACCGCGCGGCGCGCGGCGAGGATGAGGATGCCGAGGTGCACCCGGCAGCGGAAGGTCACGCTTTCGGCCGCCCCCCGGGCGGTAATGCCGACATATCGGTGGACGAGGATGAGGAAGCGGGGGCCGCGCGCGAGGGCAGGCGTTCGAGCAGCGGGCTGACGATCTTTCTGATCGTGTTCCTGCTGCTGCTCGGCGGCGTCGGCGGCGCCGGCTTCTGGGCGGTGCGCGAAGGCTATGTCGATCTCGACCAGATGTTCGGGCGTTCTACCCCCGTGGCGCAGACGGATATCGCCGAACCGGTGGCCACCGGGCCGACGCTGAGCGGGCCCGCCAACCCGCCCGCCGTCGAGATCGGAGCCGAGACGGCGACCGGACCGGGCAATACCACCACCGAGACCGATGCGGCCGAGCCGACCGCGGCCATAGAGGGCCTGGTGAACGAGGATCGCCTGACGGAGACCGACGCGGCGCCGGCGGTGAACGGGGACAGGCTCAACTCCGGCACCGAGCAGGCCGCCCTGGCCGAGGAGATGTTGAGCAGCGTCGATCCGGAAGTGCTTGCGGGCAGCCAGTCGCTGCTGCTGGAGGCGGCCGAGGACGGCCGCTCGGGCGCCACCCCGTTCTCGGGCACGGTCGAATGGCGGCGCGGCACCGACGAGCTCGGCCTGCCGACGCTGGTCGCCGAGGCGGACATTCCGGCGCGCAATCTCAGCGTCGCCATCACCATACGGCGCAATTCCGACCCGGCATTGCCGGCCAGCCATCTGATGGAGCTCGATTTCCGCGTGCCCGACACCTTTGTCGGCGGCGGCATCTCCGGCCTGCCGGGCATCCTGCTCAAGAATCAGGAACTGGTGCAGGGCACGCCGCTGATCGGCGCTTCGGCGCGGGTCGTCGGCAATTCGTTCCTGTTCGCGCTGAGCGCTTCGGAGAACGATGTCGAGACCAATCGCGGCCTGCTCGCCGAGCGGCGCTGGATGGACCTCGCCATCATCTATTCGACCGGAAGGCGGGCGATCATCACGCTCGAGAAGGACGAAGGGGCGATGGCGCTGTTCCAGGACGTGTTCGCAGAATGGCGCGCCGCCGATGCGGGATAAGGCTCAGGCGTCGGTTTCGCCGAGCTGTCCGTCGGTGATGCGGTAGTGGCGCGCCGCAAGTGCGGCGATGTCATCGGCGGCGTGGGTGACGAGCAGGGTGATCCAGCCTTCGCTGCGGGTGAGATCGCCGACCAGCGCGCGGATCGCCATGCGCGTGTCGTCGTCGAGGGCCGAGAACGGTTCGTCGAGCAGCAGCACCGGCTTGCCGCGCAGCAGGGTGCGCGCCAGCGCCACGCGCTGCTTCTGTCCACCGGAAAGATTGGCCGCTGGCCGCATGCCGAGTTCCCCGAGCCCCAGCCGGGCGAGGGCGGCTTCGGCCTTGTCGCGCAGGCCCGGGGTGCGGGCCGGCAGGCCGAGTTCGACATTGCGCCGTGCCGATAGATGCTCGAACAGGCTTTCCCCCTGTAAAAGCAGCGAGACGGGGCGCTGCTCGGGCGGCAGGGGCAGCAGGTCGCGGCCGTCGAGGGTCAGGCTGCCCGATTGCGGTTCCAGGAAGCCGGCGATGAGGTCGAGCAGGGTCGACTTGCCCGAGCCGCTGGGTCCCGAGATCGCGGTGACCTCGCCAGGTGCGGCGGAGAGCGTGAACGAATAGGAGCTGGCCTGCCCCGGATGGGCGAAGCGCAGCGCGTCAGCCACGAGCATGGGTGAGCCTTTCGACGAGGCGCGGAATGGCGATGAAGGCGAAGAGGGTAAGCAGCAGCAGCACGGCGGCGATCGAGGCGGCGTCGGTCGAGCGATAGGAACCGAGCGCGCGATACATCATCAGCGGGAGGGTTTCGAAATCCTGGGTGCCGAACAGGGCGATGACGCCGAGATCGCCGAGCGAGAAGCAGAAGGCCAGTGCGATGACGACGCCGATATCGCGTCCGAGCAGCGGTAGCTCGACGGCGCGCAATTGCCGCCAGCCGCCGATCCCGAGGCTGCGGATCAGCCGGCCGCGGTTCTTTGCCAGGGTTTCGAGCGGCGGGGCGAGGGTCGCCATGGCGAAGGGCAGGGCCAGCAGGGCGTTGGCGGTGATGACGACGGCAGGTGCCGCGTTGGCCGGGGCGATGCCGGCGTTGCGCACCAGAAGGAAAAAGCCCAGCGAGAGCACCACGGCGGGCGCGGCGAGATAGGCATAGGCCGGCAGGCCGATGCCGAGGCGCAGCATGCTGCTTGGCGTTGCGGCGCGCCCGAGGGCCAGGATCAGGGCGATGATGATGGTCAGCAGCGCCGAGGTCGAGCCGATGGCGAGGCTGGTGCCCAGCGCGCGCCAGAAGGCCGGACGGGCGAAAAGCTGCGGCAGGGTGGGGCTGAGCCCGTCGACGAGGATGGCGATCAGCGGGGTGATGAAGACCAGCGCGAAGCCGGCCAGCACCGCGATCGCCAGGGCGCGCACGGGCAGCGCTTCCGACCAGGCGATGTGGCGCATGCGCCCGAGCTGGCTCGGCACGGCGGGCAGGGCCGAGGCGAAGGCGACGATGGCGGTGGCGATGAGTATCTGCACCAGCGCCAGCTGCACGGCGCCGGGCAGGTCGAAATTCTGGCGCACGGCGGTGAAGATGGCGACTTCCAGCGTCTGGTTGGCGGGACCACCGCCGAGCAGCAGCACGATGGGGAAGCTGGTGAAGGTGAGAAGGAAGATGATGGCGCCGAGCCCGGGCAGGGCGCCCGACATGGCCGGCCAGTCGATGTGGCGGAAGCGCCGCCAGGCGTCGAGCCCGAGGCTCTGGCCAAGCTTCAGACGGTTGGCGGGCACGGTTTCGAGCCGGGCATAAAGGATGCGCGCAGCGAAGGCGGCGTTCAGCACCACATGGGCGAGGACGATGCCGAACAGGCCGAAGGCGAAATTGCCGAGCG
>JAEWHZ010000324.1 GCA_023387585.1 Pseudomonadota bacterium | reverse complement strand
CCGCCGCCTCGGTGACCGCCTTGATCCACTGCTTGTCGGTCGCAACGGCCGCGCGGCTGAAGCGGTGCAGCTCGCCGAGCTTGTCGATGCCGTATTTGACGTCGCGCTTCAGCGCCTCGCCGGTCATGTCCTCGAAATCCTCGAGGTCGACGAAGACGCCGATCTCATCGTGATCCTTCAGCTTTTCCTCGATCGCCGGGATCACGCGATCATAGTCCTCGCCCCGGAGCGTACCGGCGACGCGGAAGGCGGCGACATGGCTGGGTGCGGTGATGATCTCGATCATCGGATTTCTCCTTTCGCGGGGTTGCCCGGATCGAACGCGAGGCAAAAGCATGGTGTTCCGCCCCTGCGGCGCCCGCGCCCATCACATTGTGCGCGGCGGCCCGCGCGCGTCGGGGGAACGGCCCCGACGGCGGGCGCGTTCTCACCGCTGCCCGGGAGGGGGCGAGCCATGGAAGAACCGGTCGTCGCTTTTGATCTGCAACGCATGGTTTTCGGCACCGAGCCGTCCCTGTTCTATCTCGAGATCGTGGTCCGCACCCTTATCATCTACGCCTATGCCATAGCGCTGCTGCGCTGGCTGGGCAGCCGGACGGTGGGGCAGTTGTCGACCGTCGAGTTCGTGCTGGTCATCGCCTTGGGCGCGGCGGTGGGCGATGTGATGTTCTACCCCGAGGTGCCGCTGCTGCACGCGCTGGCGGTGGTGACCATCGTGGTGCTGATCAACAAGGGCCTCGACACCGTCATGCTGCGCAGCGAGCGCGCCGAGCGGCTGATCGACGGCGAGCCTTTCGAGGTGATGCGCGACGGCGTGATCGACGCGGAATTCCTGACCAAGGGCCCGCTGACGCGCGAGGAGCTGTTGCAGCGCCTGCGCGAGAACGGGTTCGAGAATCTGGGCGAGGTGCGCGGCGCCTATATCGAAAAGGACGGCAAGCTGACCGCCTTCCGCCACAGCGACGGCGCGCGGCCGGGGCTCGCCATCGTGCCGCCGCATGCGGTGGACGGCCAGCGCCCCGTGCCCGAGAAAGGGCAGGACGCGGTGTGCATGCGCTGCGGCAAGCCGCGCGGGAATGCCGAGCGCCATTGCACCAATTGCGGCGCCTCGCACTGGGTCGAGAGCACGGGCGGCGACGAGGCCCGAGAAACATCCGACTGACCGATCGTTAACCATGATTGTCTAGCCTGCGCCGAGGACAGACAGGGGAATCGGTTTGGCAAAGCGCCGTCGGCACACGCCGCTCAGAACATCGGATCAGGACATCGATGCCGTCCGCCAGGCGCCGCTGACGCCGCAGACGGAATCGGCCGCCTATCGGCTGGCCTTCGCCGACCCCGACTTCATGACCTCGGAGGATACGCGCGGCGTCCGCTTCCAGCTCGAATATCTCAAGCCCGAGTTCCGGCTGCGCGAGATGGGCATCAACTCGACGGTGGTGCTGTTCGGCGGCGCGCGCATTCCGGAGCCGGGCAAGCCCGCCTGGGCGGCGCGCAACGAGGTGCAGAAGCGCAATCTCGAGGCGGCCTCGCGCTATTACGAGGAGGCGCGGCGCTTCGCGCGCTATGCCTCGCTGACCTCCAGGGCGCTGGACTATGCCGATTTCGTCGTGGTCACCGGCGGCGGGCCGGGGGTGATGGAGGCCGGCAACCGCGGCGCCGCCGATGTCGGGGCGCCCTCGATCGCCTTCAACATCGTCTTGCCGCACGAGCAGGCGCCCAACCCCTTCGTGACCCCCGAGCTGAGCTTCAACTTCCACTATTTCGCCACGCGCAAAATCCATTTCCTGCTGCGCGCGCGGGCGGTGGCGATTTTTCCGGGCGGGTTCGGCACGCTGGACGAGTTCTTCGAAACCCTCACCCTGATCCAGACGCGGCGCATGGAGCCGATTCCGCTGCTGCTGTTCGGCTCGGAGTTCTGGGGGCGCGTGCTCGACCTCGAGGCGCTGGCCGAATCGGGTACGATAGCGCCGACCGACCCGGATCTGTTCACCGTGGTCGACACCGCCGAGGACGGCTGGGCCTGCATCCGCGACTTCTACAACCTGCCCGAGGTGGAGCCGGAGCCGCCCACATCGTGACCCGCGCCGGCTTGCCGGCAGTGAAACGGGCATGTCACAAGGCCGTGGCAGGAGGGTATATTGGCTGGCATAGCGGGGAACGGTTTGGACATCTTTGATCTCGTCGTCATCGGCTCGGGCCCTGCGGGGCGGCGGGCCGCGATCCAGGCCGCCAAGCTGGGGCGCTCGGTGCTGGTGGTCGAGAACCGGCTGCGGGTGGGCGGGGTGTCCGTGCATACCGGCACCATTCCCTCGAAAACCCTGCGCGAGACGGTGCTGAACCTGTCTGGCTGGCGCGAGCGCGGCTTTTACGGGCTCGCCTATCGCGTCAAGAAGGAGATCGAGGGCAAGGATCTCGGGGCACGGCTCAACATGACCCTCGACTACGAGATCGAGGTGCTCGAGCACCAGTTCGCGCGCAACGGGGTGCGCACGCTGGGCGGCAAGGCCCGTTTTCTAGACGACAAGCATATCAGCGTCACCGCCGCCGATGGCGACGAGACCGTGATCGGCTTCGACCATGCGGTCATCGCCGTCGGCACCACGCCCTATCGGCCCGCCGACATCCCGTTCAACGAGCATTCCGTGCTCGACAGCGACAATCTGGTGTCCGAGCTGCGGGTGCCGCGCAGCATGACCGTGGTCGGCGCCGGGGTGATCGGCATCGAATATGCCACCATCTTCTCGGCGCTGGACGTGCCGGTGACCATCGTCGAGCCGCGCGAGACCATCCTCGACTTCATAGATCGCGAGATCGTCGAGGAATTCATCCACGATCTGCGCAATCGCGGCGTCACCCTGCGGCTCGGGGCGCGGGTCGAAAAGGTCGAGCTCGACGAGCAGGGCTGGGCCATATCCGTGCTCGCCGACGGGCGGCGCATCCGCTCCGACATGCTGCTCTATGCCGCCGGGCGGTCCGGGGCCACCGCCGATCTGGGGCTCGAGAATTGCGGCATCACGCCGGTCGATCGCGGCCGCATCAAGGTCGATCCGGTGACCTTCCAGACGACCACGCGCAACATCTATGCCGCCGGCGACGTCATCGGCTGGCCCTCGCTGGCCTCGACCTCGATGGAGCAGGGCCGGATCGCGGCGCTGCATGCCTGCGGCGCGCCGATGCCGCCGGCCCCCGAATTCTTCCCCTACGGCATCTATGCCGTGCCGGAAATCTCGACGGTCGGGCTGACCGAGCAGCAGGTCAAGGCGCAGAACATTCCCTACGAGGCCGGCATAGCGCGCCTGCGCGAAACCTCGCGCGGCCACATCATGGGCCTGCAATCGGGGATGATGAAGCTGATCTTCGCCATCGAGACCCGCAAGCTTTTGGGCGTCCACATCGTCGGCGAAGGCGCGACCGAACTGATCCATATCGGCCAGGCCGTGCTCAATCTCGGCGGCACGCTCGATTATTTCGTCGAGAACGCCTTCAACTATCCGACCCTCGCCGAAGCCTACAAGATCGCCGCGCTCGACGCGTGGAACCGCATGCCCAACACCGTGCCGATGAGCGAGATCGCCTCCCCGGCCGCGGAATAGAGCGTTTCCAGCAAAAGTGGCTGCCACTTTTGCGGTTCGGAAACGCGACAAATCAAAGCTTCAGCCCGGGAAGGGCTTGAAGTGCTTCGACAGCTTCAGGCTCTGCGCCTGGTAGTGCGAGCCGAGTTCCTGGCCGTAGAGCCGTTCGGGGCGCTCGGCGAGGCGCTCATAGATCAGCCTGCCGATGGTCTGGCCGTGATTGACGAGGAAGGGCACCTCGCGGCTGCGCACCTCCAGCACCGCCCGGCTGCCGGCGCCGCCGGCCTCTGTATGTCCGAAGCCGGGATCAAAGAAGCCGGCATAATGCACGCGGAATTCGCCGACCAGCGGGTCGATGGGCACCATTTCGGCGGCGTGGTCGGGCGGCACGTGCACCGCCTCGTGGCTGACGAGGATGTAGAATTCGTCGGGGTCGAGGATCAGCTCGGAGCGGCCGCGGGCATGGAGCGGGTCCCAGAAATCGAGCACGTCGAGCGCGCCCTTCTTGTCAACGTCGACGACATCGGTGTGGCGCTTGGAGCGAAAGCCGATCAGCCCGCCGCGCGCGGCGCCTTCGAGGTCGATGGACAGGGACACGCCGACCCCGACCGCATCCTCGGCATTGCTCACCAGCGTCTGCGCGCGGTGCAGCGCCAGATGCTGGGCGGCGTCGAGCCGGCTGTCGCCGCGCCGCAGTCTCAACTGCGACAGCCGCGAGCCGGCGCGCACCAGAACCGGGAAGGTGCGCGGGCTGATCTCGAGATAGAGCGGGCCGCGATAGCCGGCCGGCACCTGATCGAAGCTGCGCGCCCGATCGCAGATGACGCGGGTGAAGACATCGAGCCTTCCGGTCGAGGATTTGGGGTTGGCGGACCCCGAGAGCGGGGCCGGCAGGTCGAGGCGTTCCATCAGCGGCACGACATAGACGCAGCCGCGCTCCAGCACCGCCCCATCCTCGAGCGCGATGGCGTGCAGCTTGAGCCGCTCGATGCGCTCGCCGACCGTGGCGTCGGGGCCGGGCAGGAAGCTGGCGCGCACGCGATAGGCGACCGGGCCGAGCCGCAGGTCGAGGCTGGCGGGCTGGATCTGGTCGGCATCGAAGGGCGCATCCGCCGCGATGGCGCCTCGGGCGGCCAGCCGTTCGATCAGATGCGCCGGATAGACGCCGTCCGGCCAGTGCTCGCCAACGCTCATTCTCTGTTCCGCCTTTCGTCCGACCCCGGTTAGCAAGCGGCGCGATTGACGCCAAGGCCGGATTGCGCGAAGAACGGTTTCAGGGTGGTGATTTGGCCGGTCAGATTGCAGCCACCTGCGTTCATGAACTGATTTTGCGGTTGGCAAACCTGTTCATAAAGCGCGAAAAGCAAGTGCTAAACGACCGTTTGCGAACCGGCCGCGCTTGCGAGCCGGTTTTTTGTTTTTTGGGGATGTTTCGATGAGCAAGGACAAGAATCCGCTGGCGGATCCGAAGAACCGCGCAGCCGACACGCTCGTGGTGCATGGCGGCGCAGAGCGCAGCCAGCACGCGGAGACCTCGGAAGCGATGTTCCTAACCTCCGGTTTTACTTATGAGAATTCGGGCCAGGCGGAAGCGCGCTTCATCGACCAGACGCTCGGCCACACCTATTCGCGCTTTTCCAACCCCACCGTCGACATGTTCCAGAAGCGCATGGCGCTGCTCGAAGGCGCCGAGGCGGCGCGCGGGCTGGCGAGCGGCATGGCGGCGGTGACGACGGCGATGATGAGCCTGGTGCGCGCCGGCGACCACGTCGTCGCCGCCCGGGCGCTATTTGGTTCGTGCCGCTACATAATCGAGGATTTCCTGCCGCGCTGGGGCGTCAGCTCGACGCTGGTGGACGGCCGCGACCCGGCCAATTTCGCCGCCGCCATGCGCAACAACACCAAAGCGGTTTTCATCGAAACCCCGACCAATCCGACGCTGGAACTCGTCGACATCGCCGCAGTCGCCGAAATCGCCCATGCCCATGGCGCCAAGCTGGTGGTCGACAATGTTTTTGCGACGCCGATGAACCAGAAACCCCTGGCGCTGGGCGCCGATCTGGTCGCCTATTCGGCCACCAAGCACATCGACGGCCAGGGCCGCGTGCTGGGCGGAGCGGTGCTGGGGTCGCGCGATTTGATCGAGGGCGAGGTGCACACCTTCATCCGCCAGACCGGCCCATCCATGGGCGCGTTCAACGCCTGGGTGCTGCTCAAGGGCCTCGAAACCCTGCCGCTGCGGGTCGCGCGCCAGAGCCAGTCTGCGGCTGCGGTCGCCGAGGCGCTGGCCAACCATCCCAAGATCGCCCGGGTGTTCTACCCCCATCACAAGGACCATCCGCAGGTGGAATTGGGGCGCCGGCAGATGAAGACCGGCTCGACCATGGTCGCCTTCGAGGTCAAGGGCGGCAAGGCGGAAGCCTTCCGGATGGCGGATTCGCTGGCCGTGATCCTGATCTCGAACAATCTGGGCGACGCCAAGTCGATCATCACCCATCCCGGTACCACAACGCATCAGCGCTTCAGCCCCGATATCAGGCGCGACATGGGGATCGGCGACGGCCTGATGCGGCTTTCGGTGGGGCTCGAGGATCCGGACGATCTGATCGCCGACCTGGCCTATGGGCTCGACCAGATCTGAGCGCTGAACGCTCGCCAAGGCGCACAAATTGCGCCATAAGCCGTGGCCGTGCGCCCGTTTCCTTCTGTCGTCCGATCGCTGGTCCTCATCGCGCTTGTCGCGCTCGGCCCGACCATGGCCGGCGCCGAGGCGCTGCCCAATCATTTCGATCCGAGCGCGCGCGAAATCCTGCCTGAGCTCAGCGCCGTTCCGGCGATACGCTTCCTGACGACGCCCGACTTTCCGCCGTTCAACTTCCGCGACACCACGGGCGAGCTGATCGGCTTCAACATCGACCTAGCGCGGCGCATCTGTGCCGAGGTGCAGGTGCCGTGCACGCTGCAGGCCTGGCCCTGGGACCAGGCGGTGGACGCGCTGGCGGACAATCAGGGCGACGCGCTGATCGCCGGCATCGCCATGACGCCGGAAAACGGCGAGCGCTTCGATTTTTCTTCCATCTATCTCGCTTTGCCCGGCCGTTTCGTCGGGCCGCGCGGTGCCGCGGACGGGTTCGACCCGCTGGCGCTGCCGCCGGGCACGCATATCGCGGTGCGGACCGGTTCGACGCATGCGCTGTTCGTCGAGCGCTACCTGCCGCAGGCGACGCGCGTCGATCTGCCAGACGAGATCGACGCGCTCGAAGCGGTTCGCGACGGGGAGGCCGACCTGTTCTTCGGGGACGCGATGCGCGCCTCGTTCTGGCTCAACGACAGCCCGGCGTGCTGCATCTTCGTGGGCGAAGCCTATTTCCGGCCCGAACTGTTCGGCGAAGGGCTGGCGATCGCCGTGCCGGCGGGGCAGGACGCGGTGCGCCAGGCGATCGACTGGGCGCTGGTGCGGCTCAAGGAAAGCGGCTCGCTCGATGAGCTCTATCTGCGCTGGTTTCCCGTCGGATTTTATTGAGACAACCGCCGATGACGGGCCCGGGCGGCGGTCTCGATGGCGGCGGTGGTCAGCCGGTCGAGCGCCATGCTGTCGCGCACCATTTCGAGGAACCGCAACTCTTCCTGGCTCGCCTGCAGGTCGAGCGCCACCACATCGACGATCAGCGCATAGGCGGTGTCATGCAGGCGCTCGGGGATGGTGTCGATCGCTTCCTCGATCAGCCGGTCGAGGCCGGTGGCGCCGTTGATCTTGTCGGCGCAGCGGCTGGCGACGGCGGGCAAGCGCGCCATGTCGAAACCTTCGAACACCGGCAGGCGGCCGACCAGCCCCTCGATACGCGCCAGCTCGTTCCGGCTCATCAGCATGTCGGAGGAGGCGGCGACCACCATCAGCTCGATCAATGCATCCTGGGCGGCAATGTTGGTGGCTTGGTTCATGGCCTGCGGTCCCTGCGATTGCGATCCTCAACAGCTAGAGCGGAGCGGCGCGTGCGGCAAGGGCGGCATTGACGCAACGCCCAAGCGGATGCCACAGAGCTTCGGCATTTCCCCTGCCCGTCCGCCATAAGGCCCTGCCGTGACCGCCCCCAAGCTCGCCCCGCTCGATCCCGACCTGTTCGAACCCGCCCAGATCGCCCGCGCCTGGCCGTTCGAGGAGGCACGCAAGATCGTGAGGCGCCTGGAGCGGCTGAAGAAATCCGAAGCGCTGTTCGAGACGGGATACGGTCCCTCAGGCCTGCCGCATATCGGCACCTTCGGCGAGGTGGCGCGCACGACCATGGTGCGCACCGCCTTTCGCCTCCTGACGCGCGACGAAGTGCCGACGCGGCTGATCTGCTTTTCCGACGACCTCGACGGCATGCGCAAGATTCCGGAGAACGTGCCGGACCGGGCGTTTCTCGAGCCGTTCCTGCAGCGCCCCCTGACCGCGGTTCCGGACCCGTGGACCAACGAATTCGCCAGCTTCGGCGATCATAACAACGCCATGCTGCGCCGCTTCCTCGACACGTTCGGGTTCGACTACGAATTCGCCAGCGCCACCGAATATTACCGTGCGGGCAGGTTCGACGCGGTGCTGCTGCGCGCCGCCGAGCGTTATGACGACATCATGAAGGTGATGCTTCCCACGCTCGGCGCGGAGCGGCAGGCGACCTATTCGCCATTCCTGCCGATCTCGCCGACCACGGGGCGTGTGCTCTATGTGCCGATGCTCGACGTCGACGCCAGGGCCGGCACCGTAACCTTCAAGGACGAGGACGGCACCGAAACCACGCTGCCGGTGACGGGCGGGCACTGCAAGCTGCAATGGAAGCCGGATTTCGGCATGCGCTGGGCCGCGCTCGGCGTCGATTTCGAGATGTTCGGCAAGGACCACCAGACCAATGCGCCGATCTATGACCGCATCTGCGAGATTCTCGGCGGCGTGGCGCCGGAGCATTACGTCTACGAATTGTTCCTCGACGACCAGGGCCAGAAGATCTCGAAGTCGAAGGGCAACGGGCTGACCATCGACGAATGGCTGGCCTATGCCAGCCCGGAGAGCCTCGCCAATTATATGTTCCAGAAGCCGCGGGCGGCCAAGCGCCTGCATTTCGACGTCATCCCGCGCGCGGTCGACGAATATTACCAGCATGTCGCCGCCTACCAGACGCAGGATGCGGCACAGCGGCTGGAGAACCCGGCCTTCCACATCCATGCCGGCCATCCTCCGGCGGCGAGCGTGCCGATCAGCTTCGCGCTGCTGCTCAACCTGGTGTCGGCCTCCAATGCCGAGGACAAGGATGTGCTGTGGGGGTTCATCGCGCGCCGGGTTCCGGGCGCGACGCCGCAGACGCAGCCCGAGCTCGACCGGCTGGCCGGCTATGCGGTGCGCTATTTCATCGACCGGGTGCGCCCGACCAAGCAGTTCCGCGCCCCCACCGATATCGAGCGCGCGGCGCTGGCCGATTTTGCCGCCCAGCTCGCCGCATTCGAGGGGTCGACCGATGCCGAGGCGTTGCAGACCCTCACCTACGAGATCGGCAAGGCGCATGGCTTCGAGCCGCTGCGCGACTGGTTCCAGGCGCTCTACCAGGTGCTGCTCGGCGCCGACCAGGGGCCGCGCTTCGGCTCCTTCGTCGCGCTTTACGGGGTCGCCGAGACGCGGGCGCTGATCGCCAAGGCGCTTTCCGGCGCCGGGCTGCGCTAGAAGCTATTGGCTGGCCCAGATGATGCGGGCCATCCATTCGATGTCGCGCAGGTCGAGGATGCGCGGGGGATAGGCGGGGTTGATCGAATGCAGCTCCACCTGCGTCGCGGTCTGGCGCGCCAGCACCTTGGCCATCACCTCGCCGTCGCGCGTGCGCACCACGATGCGGTCGCCGCGGCGCACCTGCTCGGTGGGCGCGACGACGATGCGATCGCCCTCGCGATAGACCGGCTCCATGGAATCGCCCTGCACTTCGAGGGCATAGATACCCTGATCGGTCGGGGCCGGCAGGGCGATCTCGTCCCAACCCTGCCCGGCTGGAAAGCCGGCGCTGTCGAAAAAGCCGCCGGCGCCGGCCTGGGCCAGGCCGAGCAGCGGCACGGTGGCGTTCGACGTCCCGCCGTGTCCGCGCAGCATGTAGGATCCGGTGCCGGAGAGGAAATCCTCGAAGGTCTCGTTGGTGGCCTCGAGGATCTTGGCGAGGCTTTCGGTCGAGGGCCAGCGCTCGCGGCCGTCCTTGCTGGTGCGCTTGGAGGGGTTGAAGGCGGTGGCATCGAGCCCGGCAAGTCGCGCCAGCCCCGACACGCTCAGCCCGTGCCGGCGTGCAATGGAATCGATCCCGGTCCAGATGGCGGCGTGTGACAGCATCGGCTCGAAAGGTGCCCCGAAAGGAAAACTATCTTAGAAAGGGTAAATAATCCTATACGCTGCATTGCGTGGCGTAAAGCCCTTGCTCCACTCGAGGCTCCTGACTAGGTTCGCGCCACCATGCCGGATGCCCAGAGCCTGATCTTCAAGGTCGCGACAGCCAGGAATTTCGAGACCGCGCGCAGCGATGCGGGCTATCTCGGAATGCCGGTGGACGATGCCGACGGCTACATGCATTTCTCGACCGCCGCGCAATTGCACGAGACGATTCGGCGCCATTTCGCCGGCCAGCCGGACCTGGTGCTGCTCGGCGTCGATGCCCGGGCGGTGGCTGGAAACCTGCGCTGGGAAAAGTCGCGCGGCGGCGATCTGTTCCCGCATCTTTATGCACCGCTCCCGCTCGCGGCTATCATCCACAGCGCGCCGCTTTCGGTCGGAACCGATGGCGGCGCCGCCTTGCCGGATTGGGCCAAAGCATGATCCTGTCGCCGCTTTCGGGCCTTTTGCGCTTCGGCCCGGTGGAGGCCTTCGGACGCGAGGCGCTGGCGCATCTCGATCCCGAGCTGGCGCATCGGGCGACCGTGATGGCGCTCAGCCTAGGGCTGGTGCCGGAGCAGGACGAACCCGACCCGCCCGAACTCGCCGGCGAGATCTGCGGGCTGAGCTTCACCAATCCGATCGGCATGGCCGCCGGCTTCGACAAGAATGCCGAGGCGCCGCGCGCGCTGGCCGCCCTGGGCTTCGGCCTGGTCGAGGTCGGCACGCTGACGCCGCGCCCGCAGCAGGGCAATGCCAGGCCGCGCCTGTTCCGCCTGAAGGAAGCCCAGGCGGTGATCAACCGCATGGGCTTCAACAATGACGGACACGCACGGGCGCTGCAACGGCTCGACGGCGTACGCGTGCCGGGGCTGCTCGGCGTCAATATCGGCGCCAACAAGGATAGCGCCGATTTCGTCGCCGACTATGTCGCCGGCGTCGAGATCTTTGCCGACCATGCCGACTATCTGACAATCAACATCTCCTCGCCCAATACGCCGGGACTGCGCAATCTGCAGGCCGACGAGGCGCTGAAACGGCTACTGGGCGAGGTGCTGGCGGCGCGCGCCCGGGCGAGGACGCGGGTGCCGGTGCTGCTCAAGATCGCCCCGGACCTCGACGAGAGCGGGCTCGACGGCATCGCGCGCGTGGTTCTGGCCACCGATCTCGACGGGCTGATCGTTTCCAATACCACGCTGGGGCGCGAGGGGGTGACGGGGCTCGACCACGCCACCGAGACCGGCGGATTGTCGGGCGCGCCGCTGTTCGCGCTGTCGACGCGGCGGTTGGCGCAGATGCGCCAGCGCGTCGGCACGCTGCCGATCATCGGCGTCGGCGGGGTACACTCGCCCGAAACGGCGCTGGCCAAATTCGAGGCCGGGGCCGACGCGATCCAGCTCTATACGGCGCTGGCCTATGACGGGCCGGGATTGCTCACGCGCATCAAGGCCGGGCTGGTGGACGCGGTGCGCGCGGCCGGAGCGGGCACGATCGGCGGGATCGTCGGGCGGCGCACGGCGGACTGGGCCGAGGGACGGCTGGACGGCGCAACCACTGGTTAGCCCATGCGCAACTGCTTGGCCCGTTCGAGGCTGTTGCGGATATGGAGCGTGAACAACTCCGGGTGCAGCAGGCTGGTCTCGGTCCAGATGTTCACCGCCACCGTCGCGGCATCGGCCGCCTCGGCCGGCGCTCGACAGCGAATCGGCTCTTCATAGGCCCCCCTGCCTCAGCCAGTCTATTTCCGCATCACCCGAACAGCCCGGCGCGGCGGCGCCGGAGGGCCCACCAGTAGAAAACGCCGCGGGCCAGGAACCACGCGTGCAGCGCCAGCCACAGGCCAGCATTGCCGAAGATCGGCTGGAAGGCCAGAGCGGCGCCGAGGAAGACGAAGAGCGACATCACCATGCCGTTGCGCATGACCGCGTTGAGCGTCGCGCCGACCAGAATGCCGTCATAGACGAAGGCCGGCATGAAGGTGATGGCACACAGGGCGGCGACGGGCAGATAGGCCAGCGCCTCGGCCCGCACCGCCTCGTTGGTGGTCATAATGCCGATCACCGCCGGGCCGGCGAAATACCAGCCGAGCCCGAGCAGGACGGCGATGACGGCGCCCCAAACGAAGCTCAGCCCATAGGCCCGGTCAAAGGCCGGACGCCAATTGGCGCCGACCGCCTTGCCGGTGAGCTGTTCGGCGGCCTGGGCGATGCCGTCGAGGAAGAAGCCGATGATCATCAACAGGTTGAGCAGTACGGCATTGGCCGACAGCGTCACCTCGCCCATGCGCGAGCCCTGGGCGGCGAAATAGCCATAGGCGCTCATCAGCGCCATGGAGCGGATCATCAGGTCGCGGCTGAGCCCGAACATGCGCTTGAGCGCGAAGCGGTCGAGCAGCGCTGTGAGGCTGACGCGGCCGGCAAGGCCCGGCAGGGCGCCGTAATGGCGCAGCACCAGCACCAGCCCGATGATGGCGGCGCTGGCATTGCCGATCACCGTCGCCAGCGCATTGCCGGCGACGTCCCAGCCGAGCCCGAACACCAGCAGCAGCGACAGGCAGATATTGACGCCATGGATGACGAATTGCAGCGCCATGCCGGTGGTGGCGGCGGCGCGGCCGTAGAACCAGCCGAGCAGGCTGTAATTGATCAGCGAGAACGGCGCCGACCAGATGCGGATCATGAAATAGGTGCCGAGGGCCGCGGCGACCGCCGGTTCGGGCCCGAGCGCCCATTCGGAGAACATGAGGATGGGCGAGCCGAGCGCGATCAGGCCGATGCCGATGATTACCGCGAGGCACAAAGCGCGCATCAGGTGCAGCAGGCCGTCATCGGGGTCGCGCGCCCCGACCGATTGCGCCACCAGCCCGGCGGTGCCGATGCGCAGGAAATAGGCGAGCGAGAAGACGAAATCGAACACCAGCGCGCCGAGCACCAGCCCGCCGAGCAGGCTGGCATCGCCGAGCCGGCCGATGACGGTGATGTCGATCAGCCCGGCCAGCGGCTCGGTGATGAAGGCGACCGAGGCGGGCACGGCGATCATCAGGATGT